>JANOFP010000025.1:0-1731 GCA_031413675.1 Bacteroidota bacterium | reverse complement strand
CCACGATAATCAGCATCAACAGTTCCGGGAGAATTGAGACAGGTAATACCTTGTTTAATGGCAAGACCGCTGCGAGGTCTTATCTGTGCTTCATAATTATCGGGCAGCTCAATAAACAAACCGGTTGGCACCAATACCCTTTCCATTGGCTTTATCGTTAATGGCATAGATAGAAATGCTTTTAGATCCATACCCGACGATCCCACAGTTGCATACTGCGGTAAATTATTGTTCGAATGATTTATAATTTTTACCTGCATTAAACCCATGCGGGCAAAGATAAGAGAGAGAATTGAGTTAGCTGAAATAATTCAAACCTGATATTGAATGATGGTTGTTAATAAAGCTTGGCATTTTAATCGCTGAGCAAGTCAGGTCTTCTGTCTTTTGTTCGTTGTTGCGATTGTTCATTTCGCCATTCTTCAATGAGTTTATGATTTCCGCCCATTAAAATATCCGGGACTTTCCATCCGCGAAAATCTTCAGGTCTTGTATAAACCGGTGGTGCTAATAAATTATCCTGGAAAGAATCGGTGAGTGCAGATGTTTCATCGTTTAATACACCTGGCAATAATCTTCCAATCGTATCCACCAAAACAGCGGCAGCCAGTTCGCCACCACTTAAAACATAATCGCCAATTGAAATTTCTTTTGTAATAAAATGTTCACGTATTCTTTCATCAATACCTTTATAATGCCCGCATATCATTAGCAGATTTTCTTTAAGTGAAAAACTATTTGCTATTTTTTGATTCAGGGTTTCTCCATCGGGAGTTAAAAAAATTATTTCATCAAATTTTCTTTCTGCCGATAATTCTTCAATTGCTTTTGCAAGCGGTTCACACATCATTACCATGCCTGCACCGCCGCCATACTGGTAATCATCTACCTGCCCGTATTCATTCACTGCCCACTTACGCAGGCTGTGTATCTGCACTTGCAACAATCCTTTTTCCTGAGCCCTTTTCATAATACTATGCTGCATTGGGCTTTCAAGTAATTCCGGTAAAACAGTGATGATATCTATTCGCATAAATTTATTCTTCAATCTGATCAGGTAAATTATTTGAATTGGTTCAAAGGTAAATGAAGATTCAAGATGAGTAATCGGAACATTTAAATATCAGTAATAAAAAGCCCGGCGATAAAAATCGCCGGGTGGAATTAATGGGTACATCCTTTATTTGGTTTTTCCATAGTCCACCGTCAGTTTAAAGAAGGTGAACGTCCAATAAACAATTTAACTCCCTTCTCCGTAAGGAGAAGGGTTGGGGATGAGGTTAACTACACCCCCCCTGATTACCACAATTCAAACATTTATAACAGGTGCCGCTGCGCATCATAATATGACCACATACATTACAGGCAGGTGCATCACTCTGCATATTTTTATTTGCAGCATTCATTGCATCCAGGCTATTATCTGCTTTTACTGAATAAGTAGCTGCTACTGCACGTTGAACTTTTGCAGGTTGAGGAACTACTCCGCCATTTGCAGATCCAATTACTCTTACTCCCGATAGCTCTGGTGATTTATCATATTCTAAATTTGATGGAATTTCATCCCAATCATCTGAACCGGTATTCAAAACTTCTGGTTTATCTAACACATGTACCAGATCGGTTCTTCCCAAATATTCATAGCCGAGTACCCTGAAGATGAAATCAACAATCGATGTAGTTGATTTAATATTCGGATGCTCCACAAATCCAGAAGGGTCGAATTTGGTG
>JANOFP010000024.1:0-14117 GCA_031413675.1 Bacteroidota bacterium | reverse complement strand
GCACTTACTACATTACTTCCGTCTTTATTATCTTTTACCGTAACCAATGCACCGATACGGTTTTGTTTACCGATATTCTGTGAATAACGTCCTACAAAAAAATTTGTACCCGGCATATTATCAGATGCACGTTGGCGCATTATCATTGCACCAAAATTTTTCTTTGAAGAACGGTAAACAAATCTTCCACCAGCATCAATCGGGATTGGGTTCCCACTATTATCCAAACCAATTCTTCTGCTAAAAAATGGACGGATACGCATATTGCCACCCGAAAGATCTTCAATTGGCCCCACCCCGGTACCGAACAAAGATGCATTCTCTAGAAAAAACTGTCTGCGTTCCGGAAAGAAAACTGAAAACCTTGTAACATTATTCACCTGCCGGTCAGCATCGGCCTGTGCAAAATCGGTATTGAAAGTAAGATCGAGAATCGTGTTTGGATTTATAGCCCATTTAATATCGCCACCATAACGCAAATTTGTTTCTTCCGGATCAACGGATGCAGCAAAACCAGTATACTTGTCATATGAAGTAAGAATATAAGGTTGTATCCTGATATTTGGTTTTGGCGGAGGCGGTTGCAGATTTTTTAATAAACCTGAATATGCCATACGCATAAAAGTAAATGAACGTGGATATGGAGAAAATGCGCTGCCTTCATTGCTCAATCTCCTGTTTCTGTAAATATTAAATCCCCATTGCTGAATTGAATCTTTTGATTTTGGGTAACGCAGCGTTTGCCAGGGCACTGCTATTTCTGCATACCAACCAGAATCGGTACGGGTAGTACGTACTTTCCATAAACCATCCCAGTCCAAATCGGTAAGTACATCATCAAAATTTAAAAGGTCACGTTGTACACCATATGCATTGGTAGATAAAGCCATTGAATTGCGTTGATCATTAAATCCATCAAATGACAACCCGATATGATCATGCTGACGGATATTAAAATCTCTTCTGAAATCTGTGGCCCGGATTGCTTTTTTCCCCATTGAATCGTGGCAGAAAATTCCGAAGTATAAATTTTGTTTGTTGTAAAGAATTTTTACATCAGTGGAAAAATGAGGTACTTGCCCCTGCAAAGGTTCTATCTGAACAAAACGAGACGAAGCTATTGCCTGCCTCCATTCTTTTTCATCCAGGTTTCCATCAATCTTTAAAGAACTGCTTACAGGCGTTGCAATAATTTCTTTACGCAGTGTATCTGGCTTAAAGACATTCGCATCCTGTGCACCAGCGAAAATTGAAAAAAGGATTAAGAGTAAAAATATCAGTTTCATAAAAATGTAAGCCAAGATAGGAAAAGAAATATTTTTAGCTTTGATAAATTTATAAACGGCAACAAGAATGGATTTCAGAAAGTAAAGAATCTGAATTTCCAATCAAGACCTATATCATCAAATATTTCTTTTTATTCCCTGAGAATAAAATATTTTCACTACAAGATTTATTTCTTTACCTTGAAAATAAAAAAAATGGCTCAACCTCATCACCGCAAAAAGCACAAAGAACATCTCAAAAATTTTCAACATCGAAATGATCAATCGGACCGGATTGCAAAAAAAGGAAAATCAACTTTGCCGCTTGCAATTATTGGGGCCGTTGGCGGTTTGTTGCTTGTCTTATTTACCATTGGAAATTCAATTCCTGCTTTAATTGCCGGAGTAGTAATAGCCGGAGCAGCCGGTTATTTTATCGGGCATCGGCTAGACAAATCTGTATAATTGAATTATTGTTCAAAGAGAACGGTACAGCTATATGGATTTAAAATAAAATCTGTAACTACATTTTCGGATTGTACGAACTGATTATTTAAAATAAAAGATTTCATATTTTTTCCAGCAGTTACCGATTTCTTTTTATTGCTTCCATTAAAACAGACAAGAATTTTTTTCCAGGTATCCCCTGTTGCATTTCCATTTAATTCATAAATTACTGTACCTGGTTCTGCGTTTTCCCGAAAACGAATATTAGCTGCTATCTCCTTCCCTGTTTTCATTCTGAAGGCAGGATGATCTTTCCGCATCTTTATCAATAACTGGATATGATCAAACACATCTTTATTTAGAGATTTCAAATTCCAGTCTATTGCATTAATACTGTCCGTTGAATTATAACTGTTCTCCACTCCTTTTTTGCTGCGCAAGAATTCGGTGCCTGCATGCAAAAAGGAAATGCCCTGGGATGTGAGTACAATGCTAATTGCAAGTTTGTGCATTTCCTTTCTTTCAGTCTCCGTTGCATTCTTTGCTGAAATTTTAAGTTTATCCCAAAGCACATGATTATCGTGACATTCAGCATACGAAATAGTTTGATAGGGCTCTTTTGCATAAGCTGCTTTAGAATAATTCACTTTATTGTAATCAATCTGCGGGTGTTTGCATGCTGCCACAATACCAAATTTTATACTTTCTTCCATGCCGGATTTACCACTTGCAAAACCCTTATCGTCATGTTCAAACACACTTCCTTTTATTCCATCTCGAATATCATCACTGAAAACAGCAATACGATCTAATTTGGCTGCATTCTTTTTTAGTGCTCTTACTGAATCCGGTAATGGAGATGCGCCAGCAGTCCAACCTTCTCCGTATAGCAAAATAGATGGTTTTATTTTATGCAGCTCTTTCGAAATCAGGTTCATGGTTTCAATATCATGCACACCCATTAAATCAATTCTGAAACCATCAATATGATATTCCTGTACCCAATATTTCATTGACTCCAGTATAAATTTCCGCATCATCGGTCTTTCACTTGCTGTTTCATTTCCACATGCCGTAGCATTTGAAAATTTATTGTCTTTTGTTTGTCGATAATAATAACCGGGAACCAGTTGATTAAAATTTGAATTTTCGGTTAATGCAGTATGGTTATACACAACATCCATCACCACTCGCAATCCGTTCTTATGAAAAGTTTGCACTAACTGTTTAAATTCTTTTATCCGCGATATTCCATCGTATGGATTTGTTGAATAAGAACCTTCCGGCACATTAAAATTTTGCGGATCATATCCCCAATTATACTGTGGCTTTGCCGGCTTTGATTCGTCAACAGAATTAAAATCAAAAAAAGGAAGTAAATGAATATGAGTAACACCAAGTTCTTTCAAATGATCCAATCCCGTTGAAAGCCCATTCTTTTTTTTTGTACCTGGTTCAGTTAGTCCCAAAAATTTTCCTTTGTTGGTGATGCCTGAATTAGCTGCGATACTTGCGTCTCTAATATGAAGCTCATAAATAATTGCATCTGTTTTATTCTTGAATAATGGGCTTTTGTCATTAATCCAACCAGCAGGGTTTGTCTTTTTAAAATCAATTATCATTCCATGCATGCCATTTACAGTAACAGCTTTTGCATAAGGATCTGTAACTTTATTTAGCCACACATTATCAATCATTACCTGAAATGCATAGTGGCTGTTTTTTTTATCCCCTTTTATTATAAGCACCCATACTCCATTTTTTTCTTTTATCATGGGATAAGTTTTTCCTGACCTGTCTGAAGAATCTCTATAAAGAAATAGCCTGACCTGTTGGGCTGATGGCGCCCAAATTTTAAAGACAGATTGTTGCGGAGTATAGGTTAAGCCTAAATCTTTTCCAGCATAAACCGGATAACTGTCATATTTACTTACTTGAGCCTTACTCATAAAATTAATTCCGGTTAATACAAGTATTAAATATAAATATTTCATTACGCTTAATTATTTTTCTGTTTACACAAATCTAAGTTTATGTTTTTGTGTTTTATGAATTGAATCTAACTGGTTTTTCCACTAATCAAAAAAATGATTTCAACCTAAACTTCATTTTGTAACTTGAATCTAAAATCGGTTATGCAAAATACAATTGAAACATTAGAAAAATTGATAACTGGCTATACATATCAATTAAAATTGATAGATTCAGCAACATTTAGTAGCAAGCCTAACCCTGAAAAATGGAGTAAGAAAGAAATACTCGGGCATTTGATTGATTCGGCACAAACCAATACGCGGCGGTTTATTATTGCTCAATATGAGAAAAATCCGAAAATTGTTTATAATCAGAATGAATGGGTAACTGCATCGGGTTATCAGCAGTATGATAAGGATGAGCTTATCGGATTTTGGATTCTAATCAATAAACATATTTGCCATATTCTTAAAAATATGCCAGTCGGAAATGAAAAAAGAATCTGTACTTCCGAGGCAGAACATTCGATTGAATGGCTGGCAGAAGATTATATAAAACACCTAAAGCATCATATGCATGCTATTTTAAAGTTGAAGCCAGTTACTTATCCTTAAAAAAATACCAGTTGCTTTGGTAATTTTTAAGATTTCACCAGCCCTGTTGCATAATTGGGTATATAATTATTCTTGTTTAGAATATCCAGCAAATCAATTTCAAGGCTTTTTTTCGGAAACTCAATAATTCTTCCAATTTCATTTTTCCCTTCGGATAAAATAATTGTCGGCACCCGGATAATATTCATTCCCTTTTCCTCATGCTGTGGACTTTGTTTATACATTCCATCTTCATTACTCACCATTATTAAATTAATCTGCTTTTCATTTACGCCTGCTGCATCCAGAATTTTCAGCATTCGAGGTACTTCTCTTCTACTGTCGCCGCACCAGGTACCCAGAAATAAGGTGATATTTTTTTTCTTTAACTGTTTATTGAGTTCAGGGATTTGGCTTGAATCAACTTTGTATTCATTGTAGTTTTTTACAAACCAATCTGAAAATGGTTTTTGCAAAAGACAAGCACGGGTGCAATTGCCCAAAAGCATTTCAGTTCCGTTTTTTGCTTTTACAATTTGATTATTTGCAGGAGTTGAAATTAATTGTTGTGCTGTACCGCAACCTGCCAAAAATAAAATGGCAGTGATATAGCTATATAAGATTTTACGCATAATTATAGGTTTAAATAATTTTAAAATAAAAAGTGTAATCAGCCCGGCATAGTTATGCTGCTAACCACATAAGAAAATAGAGATAATATCAGGAAAGGATAGCAGGTGGATGAAAAGGAAGGTTCTCAAATCCACTTTGAAGTGTGATTGATTGAATTATAAAGCAACTGGTATTTATTTTTGTAAAATTACCCGCATCCATTTGATCATCGGCAATAAATGGTTCATTCAGCTTTTCTTTATTTGTGTGGGAATGAGGTATTGAAGCTGGAATTGATGTTTCGTTATGATCTGAAAGAATCTTTTCACAATCGCATTTCAATACTGAATTTGAAGTTTTTTCCAATTGAAGTTCGCACTTGAGGTATGAAATTAATTTCCCATATTGAAGTGATGTGAACACAAATAAAAACGATATGGCTATCACTTTTCTCACTACAACAGTTTAAATTTATAAAAAATACAATTTGAGAGTTTTGGTAAAATTATTCATAGGATGGTCTTGTTTTATAATTGGTTGTACAACTACACCAAAAAAATTACTCCAAACTCAAACTCCCTATCTGATTGTTTTGGGAGTGGCACAGGATGCTGGTTATCCGCAGATAGGCTGCACAAAAGAATGTTGCAGTAGAGCCTGGAATCATCCGGCTTTAAAAAAATTTCCTGTATCACTTGCCTTAGTGGACCCGGTAAATAAAAAATGGTGGCTCCTTGAAGCTACTCCTGATATAAAAGAACAGTTACAGCTATTTCAGACACTTACTAACTCAGCCTATAATTTTTTACCCGATGGAATTTTTCTTACCCATGGTCATATTGGACATTATACCGGACTGATGCAATTGGGAAAAGAAGCAATGAATTCTGATAGAGTTACTGTTCATGCAATGCCGCGGATGAAAATCTATTTAGCAAATCACGGTCCGTGGAGCCAGTTGGTTAATTTAAATAATATTTTACTGACGGATCTAATTACCGATTCAGCAGTTTCGCTTTCTGAAAATATTTCAATTACTCCATTTTTAGTCCCGCATCGGGATGAATTTACTGAGACGGTTGGATTTACTATTCAAAGTGGCAAACACAAAACTCTATTTATACCTGATATTGACAAATGGAATCAATTTGATAGAAATATTTCCGAACTCATAAAACAATCCAATCTTGCATTACTCGACGGAACATTTTATTCGCAGGATGAATTACCGGGGCGAAAAATGAGTGAGATACCACATCCTTTTATTGAAGAAAGCTTTTTGCAATTTGCTGCTTTTTCTGCAAATGAGAAAAAGAAGATTCACTTTATTCACTTCAACCATACGAATCCATTATTAAATGAAGACTCTGATGAATATAAAAAAACCATTTTGAATGGTTTTTATGTTGCTAAGCAAGGAGAGACATTACTATTAAATGTGAACAAATAATTCTTTGGCAATAATAAACCAAATCGTAAAACAGTTAATTTGTACTCGTTATCTATTTAATTGAATATTTCTGTGAGAGGCAATTTGACCAATACAGAAACTATGGATTAATGATAATGATAGCAGGTACTAAGTTGATAATAAAAATAAAATTCTTATATGGGAGATTTTCAAATTAAGAAGAACGCAAAAAAGTATGATGTAGTAATAGTAGGCTCTGGTGCCGGGGGCGGTATGGCTGCATATACACTGGCAAATGCCGGATTGAAAGTTTGCATAGTTGAAGCGGGTTATATGTATGATCCGCAAAAAAATATTACTCAATTTAAAAATCCGTATGATAGTCCAAGGCGTGGTGCCAGTACCAAGCTCAGACCTTTCGGTGATTTTGATGCATGCTATGGCGGATGGGATCTGGAAGATGAACCTTTTACAAAAGAAGCAGGTACCGATTGGCAATGGTGGCGTGCAAGAATGCTTGGAGGAAGAACAAATCATTGGGGAAGAATTTCATTGCGGTTTGGTCCAAAAGATTTTAAAAGAAAAAGCATTGATGGCTTAGGTGATGATTGGCCCATTGGTTATGAAGATATAAAACCCTTTTACGATCGCATTGATAAAATGATTGGAGTTTTTGGAACAAATGAAGGATTGGAAAATGATCCTGATGGTTATTTTTTACCGCCACCCAAACCCCGCCTGCACGAATTGTTTATTAAGAATGCAGCACAACAAGCTAATGTAAAAATTATTCCATCCCGACTTTCTATACTTACTAAAGAGTTGCCCGGCAATGATGATAGAAAGCCTTGTCAATTTTGCGGGCAATGCGGCAGAAACTGCAGTTATTACAAAGCCGATTTTTCATCTCCCAATGTATTGATATATCCTGCAATGAAAACAGGAAATTTAGATGTGATACCAAATGCAATGGCAAGAGAAGTGCTGACGGATAAAGAAGGAAAGGCAACCGGAGTTTCTTATATCAATAAAGAAGATATGGAGGAATACCAGGTAGAAGGAAAGGTAGTGATACTGGCTGCCAGTGCATGTGAAAGTGCAAGGTTGATGTTGAATTCAAAAAGTCAGCGTCATCCAAATGGATTAAGCAACAGCAGCAATGTTGTTGGAAAATATTTACACGATTCTACGGGTGCTGCAATGGGCGGATTACTTCCCCAACTCTTCGACAGAAAAAGATATAATGAAGATGGTGTAGGCGGAATGCATATTTATTCGCCCTGGTGGTTAGATAATAAAAAATTAGATTTTCCCCGTGGTTATCATATTGAATATTGGGGTGGCATGAGCCAACCTGCGTATGGATTTAATTGGGGCATCGAAAATCTGAATGGAAAATATTTAGTAAAAGGTGTGCAGAAAGAAGCAGGTGGTTACGGTAAATCGTTAAAAGAAGATCATCGTTTCTTTTATGGATGTGGTGTAGGTATGGCTGGCAGAGGCGAGGCGATTCCGAGAGAAGATAATTATTGTGCAATAGATCCGAACGTTGTAGATAAGTATGGAATACCTGTTTTAAAATTTAATGTTAAGTGGAGTGATTACGAAATAAACCAGGCAAAGCACATGAAAGAAACATTTAAGGAAGTGATGCATAATATGGGTGCAGTGGTTACCTGGGGCGCTGATGATAATGCCACAAATCAATATGGATTGTCAAAGCCCGGCGAAATTATACATGAAGGTGGAACAGTAAGAATGGGTAATGACCCTAAAAAATCTGCATTGAACAAATGGAACCAGGGACATGATTGTAAAAATTTGTTTGTTGTAGATGGCGGGCCTTTTGTAAGCCAGGCCGATAAAAATATTACCTGGACAATACTTGCTCTTTCAATGCGGGCAAGTGAATATATTATTGATGAAATGAAGAAAAATAATTTGTAAAGCCCCCTAAATCCTCCGAAGGGGACTTTAGAGTTTAATTATTCGAAAATGATTCTTTAAATGAAAAAGAATAATTATATACCATCTTTAATTTTTATCAAAAGAATAGTTTTGATATTTATTTTATTTATTATTTTTTCAATTCAAATAAAAGCTCAGACAAATTCTGAAGAAATTAAAGAAATGAATCATAAAATTGAAACACAGAATTCGGAGATACAATCTTTAAAAAATAAGATTAGTATTGATTCAAACCTGATGAATCAAGATTTAGGGAATTATGCACCCATAGGATTGGTGCTTTTCCTTTTTGGTGGATTTTGTGCTTTATGGGCTCAAAATACAGGACAAAATCCATGGACATGGTTTTTCCTGGGTTTTATTTTTAGTATAATAACAGTTATAATCATTTTGATAAATAACCCACGTTTCCAATCAGAGCAGGAATAAATTATTTCCTAAAAAAAGAAATTATGAAAAGAAGAGAATCATTAAAATTAATTGCCACCGGTGCATTAGCAGGTGGAGCTTTAGCCGTTGGTTGTACGGATGATAAAAAAACACCCGTTGCAACTACAACTCCTGAAGTAAAATTTAATCTGGACCGCAACCCGGATGAAATAAAAAATGAAAAGCGGTTGCTGGCAATGGATCAAGTTTTTACCAAGCATGAAATGGCAACTCTTACAGTATTGGCTGACATCATTATTCCCAAAGATGAAGTGAGTGGAAGTGCAAGTGATGCAAAGGTGCCGGAGTTCATTGAGTTTATTGTAAAAGATATGCCATCACATCAAACACCCATGAAAGGGGGATTGAGATGGTTGGATCTTTATTGCATGAAAAAATTTGAAAAAGCATTTATCAATAGTTCCACTGAACAGCAAATTTCTGTTGTTGATGAAATTGCTTATCCCAAAAAAGCAAAACCTGAATTAAGCCAGGGTGTAAAATTTTTTAGTTTAATGCGGGATTTAACAGCAACCGGTTTTTATAGTTCAGAAATTGGGATAAAAGATGTTGGTTATGCAGGTAATACTCCGAACAGATGGAATGGTGTACCCGATGATGTATTGAAACAGTATAAACTTTCTTATACTGAAAAAGAATTAAAAGAATGTGTGAGTTTTGAAAGTAAATAATAATTTATCTTTTTCTAAACCAGCTAATCCATCACTTCATAAATAACAATGGGTGTCGTTTTATTTTTCAACGTCACTTCCCCTACCCGATTGCAATTAAAAGATTCTTTTATTTTTTCAAAAGATGATTCACTGATTAAGATTTGCCCGGGTGCTGCGGCAGATTGTAAACGCTGCGCTATATTCACTGCATCGCCGATAACAGTATAATCCAGGCGGCGAAGTTTTGCTGAACCAATATTTCCCGAAATCATTTCACCACTATTAATACCGATGGAAACTTTAGGAGCAAAATCTACCCTACCCGATTCATTCGGAAGTTCTTCAATCGCTTTTCGTACAGTAAGGCATGCATCAATTGCCCTGTCCAAATGATAATCACCCCGAAAGACAGCCATGATTGCATCGCCAATAAATTTATCAACGTAACCGTTTTGAGCAATTATTTCTTTTACCATTACATCAAAATAACTGTTCAGCAATTTTACAACTGTATCGGGTGGTTCATTTTCGCTGATGCTTGTAAAACTACAGATATCGAAAAACACAACCGTTGCATCTACGGTTTCATTCAGCATCAAGGTGGATTCAAATTCACGGCTACCCATAAAATTCAACACCGTTTCATCCACATACATTTTCAGAATATTATTTTCTTTAATCGCCTTCATGGTTGCCCGCAACTGAGTTACATGTTTAATTGTTTTTTCCATGGTCAGCTCCAGATCTTCAAAATTTACCGGCTTGGTAATAAAATCGTAAGCACCGCGGTTCATGGCTGTACGAATATTATCCATATCGCCATACGCAGAAACGATTACCGATTTTAATAACCCGTTTTGTTCATTCAGCTTACTCAACAAAGTAAGACCATCCATTTCGGGCATATTTATGTCGCTGAGTACAACATCTACATCATCATGTAATAGTAATTGTTCCAATGCAAGCCTTCCATTTGCTGCAAAAACAAATTCATAGGAATGCTCACGAATCTTCTGACGAAACTTTTGTTTAATCAATACTTCCAAATCCGATTCATCATCAACAACTAATATTTTTGCCATCAACTTAAGGTTTTTAATTTTTCTTTTAACGATATAAAGTCAACAGGCTTGGTAAGAAAATCATCCGCACCCAATTCTTTAGCAATTTTAAAATTTTCTGCGTCACCATAGGCCGTAATCATCATTACTAAAGGGGGAGGTTTTATGAATTTACTTTTTATTTTACCCAACAGATCTAAACCACTCATGCCGGGCATGTTGATGTCGGATAAAATTAAGACCGCTTCGTGTTCATGATTATTCAAGTACACTAATGCATCTTCACCGGAAAAAGCAAAAACAAATTCCATTTCTTTATCTCTGATTTCTTTTCTGAAACGCTGTTCAAAAAGAATCTGAACATCTTTCTCATCGTCTACTACTAAAATTTTCATTTTTTTAATTTAAAATTTATACAGGCAAAGTAATTATAAACTCAGCATATTCTCCTTCTTTTGTTTCAACCTTCAATTCACCGTTATGACCTTTTGTAATAATATCATAACTCATGCTCAGACCCAACCCGGTTCCTTCGCCGGTGGGTTTGGTGGTAAAGAAGGGTTGAAATATTTTATCGATTGCTTTTTGGGGAATTCCGTTCCCGTTATCCCGGATAATAATATGTATTGCCCCGGGCTGCTTTTTTGTTTTTACCGAAACAACTGGTTCAAAACTCTTATCAGCTATTTTTTGTTTTTGTAAAACAGCATAAAAAGCATTGGTTAATAAATTAAGTACAACCCGGCCAATTTCCTGCGACACTACATTTATTGTTCCGGCAGTTGTATCAAAATCCGTTTCTGTTTTTGCATTGAAAGAATTATCCTTTGCCCGCATGCCATGAAAACTCAGGCGCAGGCATTCATCCACCAGGTTATTGATATCCACCGGTTCTTTTTGCCCGCTGCTGCTGCGGCTGTGCTGCAGCATACCTTTTACAATGGAGTCGGCACGTTTGCCATGAAAATTTATCTTCTCATTATTCTGTTTTATATCTTCAGCAAGATTAACAGCATCTACGTTTTTCCCAAGCTTAAATTTTTCATTCATTTCATCAATCAATTCAATATTCACTTCAGAAAAATTATTAACGAAGTTCAACGGGTTCTGTATTTCATGTGCAATGCCAGCAGTCAACTCTCCCAGTGATGCCATTTTTTCTGATTGAATCAATTGCTTTTGAGTTGTTTTTAAATTCGTCAATGCTATTTCCAGTTCCTCTTTTTGTTTTTGCAAAATAGTAGATGATCTTTTGCGATGCCGGATATTCCGCCAGAGTAATAGGGCTACCAAAAAGAATGTACCAAGGCTTCCCAATAAAATATTTCTTTGCAGTTTATTTTTATATTGTTTTTCTGTAGCTGCTATTTGCTGGAACCGCTGCTGTTCATCAAAATCAATATTCTGAAACTGTTGTGCCTGCTTGGCATTAAACAGGCTGTCGTTAATATTTATGATCATTGACTGGTATTTTACGGCACTATCATTATTGCCGCTTGTCTTATAATATGAAGCCAGTGCAGTGTACGTACGTAAAAACAGGTCTGGGGCATCCAGGTCATAAGCTGAAACAAGGGCATTGCGGATATAAAAAAGATTAGAATCCGGCCGGCCTGTTTGTTTATGTATATCCGCAATTGCAAGGTTGCTGGCGGCCACTCCCCTAAAATAATAATTTTCTTTACTGGCGTCTAATGCCCTTCTGTAATAATAGATAGCTGAATCTTTTTTTCCCATAGCAAAATAGATCCGACCGGTATTCAGCAATGCGCTTCCGAGATAACGGGTATATCCTGTTTGCATGATCTGGTCATATGCAAGTAATTCGCTGATCAGGGCTGAATCCGGTTTTTTCAAATTCAAATACACTCTGCCCATAGTCATATTGATAATGCTTTGCAGTACAATATTGCCCGATTCTTCAGCTTTTTGTTTACCTAATAAATGATGCACCAAAGCTTTTTCATAGTTATTTGAATTGGCGTACAAAACACCCATGATCTGATGAGTGAAGGCAATTTCACTAAGCCGTTGCTGATGTGGATTGGCTATGCGGTACACAAGTTCATCATCAACGGGGAAATTACCCACGAGTACTTTCTCTTCACTTTTTGGGTTTTCCAAAATAGCCATTGCAGATAAAACTGTTTTCAAGGACCTTGGGTAATTTCCCTTGTTCAAAAGTGCATAACCCATTTCCCTTAATGCACTTCCTTCATCAAGTTTGAAATTCATTTTTTGTGAAAGCCGTAGGGATATTTCTGCATAACGATAAGCACTGTCTGGATCTATTTCTGCAAGCAAACGAGAAAGATTGCGGTACCATACTAATTTCAGTGTGTCGCTTTTTGTAATGGCTGCTTCCTGTTTCAGGCTATCAATATAGAATTGCTGGCCTGCAAGTGTAGTTACCATAGCAAAACAAAAAGCAATACTGGTAATTCGTTTAACCATTCGTTTCAATTATTTTCAGGTAAGCTAATAATAAACTCTGATCCTTCTCCTTCTTTTGTCTCAACCCGCAGTTCTCCACCATGAGCTTTGACAATATCATAGCTTAAAGATAAGCCCAAACCGGTTCCCTGTCCTGTTGGTTTTGTTGTAAAAAAAGGTTGAAATATTTTATCCATTATTTTTTGAGGGATGCCGGGGCCATTATCCTTTACACTAATTAAAACTTTATCCCCCACTTTTTTTGTACTCACCCAAACTGTAGGAGTATGTACGTAATCAGGGTCTTTGAACCCCCCTTCGGGGGGCAGGGGGGCTGCATAAAATGCATTGTTGATTAAATTCAAAACAACTCTGCCAATATCCTGCGGAATAATGTTGATGTTACCAATGGTTTCATCAAAATCAGTTTTCATCGTTGCATAAAAAGATTTGTCTTTTGCTCTTAAACCATGATAAGACAATCTTAAATATTCATTTGCTAATGCATTAATATCTGTAGGTTCTTTTTGCCCGCTACTGTTTCGGCTGTGTTGCAGCATTCCTTTTACAATGTCTCCTGCACGTTTGCCATGATGATTTATTTTTTCAAGATTTTGTTTTAAATCATTTGCTATTTCTTTTGCATTGCTCAAGTTTCCATTATCGATTTCTGTATTCATTTCATCTACGAGCTCTGTACTTACGTCGGAAAAATTATTGACAAAGTTTAACGGGTTTTGAATTTCATGTGCTATGCCTGCAGTCAATTCACCAAGGCTTGCCATTTTTTCCGATTGGATAAGCTGCTGCTGTGTTTCTCTTAGGTCGCTGTATGCTTTTTTTATCCTGTTATGGGCTTTTTGTTTCTGACGGTTGTTCCTGATAACTATTAATGTGATTACAGCAAGCGCAGCAATACCTGCAATTAGTAAATAGCGCTGACTTTTTGCTTTATTCTCTTTTTCTATTTCCTCCGTTTCTCTTATCCGCAATTCTTCCAGGTATTTTAAATTCTGAACCTGCCGCAGTTTTTGTTTTCCATGAATACTATCATTCATTAATGATGATAGTTTATAATACCCGATTGCTTCAGTTGGATTTATTTTTTCATAAATACCAGCCAGCACATTAGAAGCCGATATGATATGTTCTTTAAATTCTTCTTCCTGGGACTTATCTAATGCAGCCTTAGCATACCAGATAGCAGAATCAGTATTACCATGATGACTAAAGACCTTTGATATTCCAAG
>JANOFP010000023.1:0-2816 GCA_031413675.1 Bacteroidota bacterium | reverse complement strand
AGGACACAGATGCAGTATCATTTACTTCTTTTGCTTCATCAGAAAATTTACTACATGCAGGATCGCCAACGATAGCTGCGAGATGAGCAATATAATCCATGCCTTTAATTGCAATAGCGATATCTGCATCATTCCGAATATCGCCTTTAACAAATTCGAAATTTGGATTTTGAGAAACATCAAATAATGCATCCCCACCAAACTTTAAAGAATCGACTGCACGAACATGATAACCTTTATCTAATAAAATACGAACCAGCACCGAGCCAATATAACCGGCACCACCAGTAACAAGAACTTTTTTCATTTGTATGTTTTTATTTTAAATTTTTATGAGGGTTCCCGATTACGGTTTCATTATCCGAAATATTTTTTATCACTACAGCTCCAGCACCAATCATTACATTTTTTCCAATCGTTATTCCTTGTTTGATTACTGCATTAGCGCCAACAAAAGAATTTTCACCAACCCTTACATTACCGCATAATACTGCTCCCGGTGCAATATGAGCAAAATCACCAATTACACATTCATGATCGTTACTGCAGGAAGTATTGCAGATAACACCATTGCCAATTTTTGTCAAAGGATTAATCGCAACATTTGCCGCTATAAATATGCCATTGCCAATACTTGCTGATGCTGAAACAACTGATGAAGTATGAATTGCATTTACAGAATACGAAAGCGTTGAAATTAATCGTTCAGAAATTTTTCTTCGTGTTGTGTTATCGCCAATTGCAATGAAATAATCATACGTTTTTAATAATTCAACTACATCCTTATCCGAATCTGTACCAAGATATTTTAATGCAAATGGGTTAACTAATTTTTCTTCATTATCACAATACGCTGCAACAGCTTTGCCCATGGATAAAAAAATATCTAATGCCACATAGGCATGACCTGAGTATCCGATTAAAGCGATTTGTTTATTTGTGCTATTGGATTTCATTTATCAATTCAAAATATTTATCCCGTGTTGCCTGATGAACAATTTGCTGGTCAAAATGGTTTTCAATTTTATTTCTTAATTCAAAAGAGTATTGTTTCATCAGTTCCAGATTACTGATTGCAAATTTCAGCTTTTCTTTCAGATCTGCTTCATTTTTTACTTTAAATAATAATCCTGTTTTTTCATGCTCTACAATATCAATATTTCCTTCAATGATACTGCAAACAATTGGACAGCTCATAGCACCGGCCTGGAGCAATACATTCGGGAAACCTTCGCGGTGTGATGCATGAATGAGTAACGAAGCAATTTTCATGTAATATTCTACATCATTACTCCAGTTAAAATGAAAAATACCCGGGTGATTTTTTAAAATGCTTTTTGCTTCAACACTTATTGGATCCAACTCTTCCTCAAAAGAACCCAATAATATTAATCTTAGTTTGTCATTTTCATTGTACAATTCCGAAAACACTTTCAGCAGTTCATCAATTCCTTTATCATTTACAATTCTTCCAACTGAAAGTAGGTAAGTATATTCCGGATTAAAATTCAGTTGCTCTCTTATTTGTTGAAGTTTTTCTTTGTTAAGCTTTTCTTCCGAAAACCTTTTAAGATTAATGCCATTGCTAGAGCCATTTGCAATCACATTCAGCTTTGACTCATTTACCAGTTCATTTTCCCGGATATACTTTAATAAAGAAAAACTATTAGGCCAAACATGTGTAGCAGATAGGGCAGTCAGTTTTTCCATCATCACCAGTATTTTTTTCGTAAACCCTCTTGAAGTCATAAACCGCAAACCAGCAATTGTATGAATCCTTATTTTTACTCCTGCATATTTTGCTGCGAGCATGGCAAGCAGCCCCGCTTTGGGTGTATGCGAATGAACGATATCCGGCTTTTCTTTTTTAATAAACCGGTAGAGTTGCCATAAAGATTTTAAATCAGCAAACGGAGTTATCTTTCTCGTCATGGGAATGATGACATGAATACATCCTTCATTTTGCATCACATCTTCCCTTTCCTTGCCATCAGCACTTACCATGATTACATCAAACCCATTTTCTTTCATATACTGCATCTGCCCGGTGAGTAAATGTTTCAATGCCATGGGAACGGTAGTTATGCGGATGAGCTTAGGCATTTTGGAGAAAACATTTTTTATGCCATACTTCTATTGCAAATAGTGTCCAAATCATTTTAGCTCTTTTTTCATCCCCCGTATTTATTTTTCTGCTCCAGAGATTGTTTATAAAAGAAGGCTGAACAAAATTCCGGCAATAAGCATTTGGTGCAAGTATATAATCGGCAATGATGTTTTTCAATTCGCCATCAATCCATTTCTTTAGCGGTATTTCAAAACCCCTTTTTGGCTGGTTTATCAGTTCGGCAGGCAAATATTTTGCTGCGAGCTGGCGCAAAATATATTTTGTCTGGCTTCCTTTTATTTTAAACGAATCAGAGATTGTTGGAACATATTCTAATAGTTCTTTACAAAGTAACGGGCTTCTACCTTCCAATGAATGGGCCATAGTAGCAATATCCATCTTCACCAGTAAATCGCCTGCCAGTATATTATCAAAATCCAGGTTCATAATTTTTTGTAGCCCGGATAAAGATGTTTTGTTGATTTTTTCAAAATCACTTTCAATTTTTTTAAGTGACCCGGAGTCAGTTATTAAATATTTTTCAAATCCCTCAAAACTATCAACGGTGGCAGATAAATAAATATCCATTCCATCTTTGCGGGCAAGATCTGCAAGCCGGTAAAAATAATTGTACTTGCTTTTTTTATTATGCGGGGCCGGAAGAATTGTATGCGCCATTTTAGCAAACGACTTTACCAATGCTCCCGGT
>JANOFP010000022.1:0-7273 GCA_031413675.1 Bacteroidota bacterium | reverse complement strand
CCACCTGCGTGATGGCGTCCGGCGGGTAGCTACACCAATTGCATAAGATACTTGTACCAATACTTCATCGCATAATCCGGCGGCAACTAAATTTTTTGCAATATGTCTTGTTGCATAAGCAGCGCTGCGATCTACTTTACTCGGATCTTTTCCACTAAATGCACCACCACCATGTGCACCTTTACCGCCATACGTATCTACAATAATTTTACGACCTGTTAATCCGGTATCGCCATGCGGACCACCAATAACAAACTTACCAGTCGGATTAATATGATACGTAATTTTATCGTTGAACAATTTCTGAATAGTTGGTTTCAATTGTTTTTTTACTCTTGGTAAAATGATATTGATAATATCTTCCCGGATTTTAGCCAGCATTTTTTTATCCGAATCAAAATCATCATGCTGTGTAGATACAACAATTGTATCTATTCGAATGGGCGTATTGTTATCATCATACTCAATCGTTACCTGGCTTTTTGCATCGGGGCGCAGGTAAGTCAATTCTTTTCCTGCACGACGTGTTTTAGAAAGTTCTTTTAAAATTTTATGAGCCAAATCCAAAGCAAGTGGCATGTAATTATCCGTTTCTTTTGTAGCATAGCCAAACATCATTCCCTGGTCACCGGCACCTTGTGCATTTGCTTTGGCTTCAAAACTTAATTTCTTTACACTACGATCTACTCCGCGGTTAATATCTGCACTCTGTTCGTGTATTGCTGAAAGTATACCACAGCTATTTGCTTCAAACATGTATTCAGATTTTGTATAACCTACTTCACGAATTACTTCACGGGCAATATCCTGAACATCAAGATAACTTTTCGATTTCACTTCGCCGGCTAATACCACCTGGCCCGTGGTAACCAAGGTTTCGCAGGCTACTTTGCTTTGTGGATCGTATGCAAGAAAATTATCAATCAATGCATCGCTGATCTGGTCAGCTAATTTATCCGGATGACCTTCGGAAACGCTTTCGGATGTAAATAAGTAAGGCATGTTTTTTTTATGTTTAAATTTTTCAGGTCGCAAAGATAAGGTTGTGCTAAATAAAAAAATCCCGTTGTTAGCGGGACTTTATACACATATCTTAATTTCTGCTCTTATAATTTTGAATAAACAATCCGGATCCGCATTCTTCTTGTTGCATCTACATAGTTTCCACCTGCTAATCTTACTCTACCCATTGCTATTACTGTATTCAGGGCAATTGGATTGATAAATCCAGATTGAGAAAAAATAGTTGGTTGATAAAGATCAAACGATTGATAAGCTGTAAATAATCTTAGTTCATGAAAAGGCTCTCTTCGGGTCAAAGCATTTTGTACGTAACGTGAAATATCAAATTTCCAAACCCGGATAGCATTACCTGATCCATCGACTCCAATTTTACCAAATGAACCAAAGCCTAATAAATTTGTACTGCCACTTTGAGGATCAAAACTAAAATCGTAGGGCATATACCGGTAATTTTTCAATGCCGTATCTAAAACATCAAGCATTAACCCGGTTGGAGTAGTAAACAGTGCATCTGAAGAATGATAAACTTGCTCTGCAATCAACTCTGCACGATGTACAACACGATTTGATACAGTAAGTAAGTCTGGAATTTTTATTTTAGTAAATGTGCCTGGTGTATTTTGTAAGTAAACCAGGTCATCCTGACCACCACCAAAAGTAGAAAAAGCAGGCGAACCAATATAATTATTACGGGTTACATAATTTGCATTTGCACTAACTGCATTAAATGTAAAATAGCGTACAGTAGTATCTTGTCTTGGCACATTCTTGAATCGGTAGTATATGGCTAGTTTTGTTTTCCCACTTGCCAGATCAAAACCCATTAATGCATTACCGCTAGTTGATTCGATTGCAAAACCTCTGAATTTTGAACGGAAAGCTGAATCGCTGAAATAAGCACCTGTAGCTGAGGAATCATAATCCAAAAGTCGATCTCCAAAATTATTATCCAATCTTATTCTTAATTGGTTTTTGGTAGTATCTCTAAAAGCTTTTATGGAATCATTTAAAATACTTGGCGCAAATATTTTTTGACCAAGAAGTGTTGATGTCGGGAAACTTACGTTCCGGATAAGATAATTAGAATCGAATTTAAAAATTCTGGTTGGCGACTGAGCCATTTCAAACACATTTACGCTTTGCAGAACATTGGTATCGCCAAATGATTGCACATAATCTAAAACCAACACAACTGAATCAATAAATAAACTGTCTGTATGATTCTCAAAAGCATATTTATAATTCAGCGGTTTTAATTGCAGGTAAATTTTTGCATCGGTTGATCCAAACAGAGGGTCGTTGCTAATTTTTCCCAGAACATGAATATCAGATTTTATCATCCGGAACGAATCGGTTAACAACCGATCAGCAGATGCAAGTCGAAAACTATCGTTGTAAGTTTCAACTGTAATAAGGGTGTCAAATGTATTTATATTGTCAACCGCAGGTATCAATCCATCACCCAAATCGGTTGTTTCATTTATTCGTGTGCACGAAGAAACCAATAAACTAAATACAACTATGAAAACAGGGAAATAAAAAAAAGAAGATTTTCTATTCACAAAAAAGTTTTATCAGGGGTTAGAAATTTTACTTGGCAAGGTCGTTATACAGTTGCAAATAGTCTGTTAAATCAGATTCCGGATTATATAACAGGGTTTTCTTTCCTCTCACTTTGGTAAATTCTTCCAGTAGTTTTTTTTCTATTTTATCTGAACCGAAATGAATTGCATCTGCATAAGTGGCACCACCACGAAACATGGCTGTATTATTGGCTTCTTTAAAAACTTGCAGATCGGTATCTTTTATGGAAGGATGAATCATTGCCTTCTTCAGAAAATCACTTCCCAGTTTTTCTTTGAACGTATTTTGACCTATTGTAAACAGTATTTTGCTTTGACCAAATACAGGTTCTTTTTTATAAACTGTTTTGAGATACGCAGGAATTAATCCGGTCATCCATCCGCTGCAGTGAATAATATCGGGAGGCCAGCCGAATTTTTTTACCGTTTCCAGGGCTCCTTTGCAAAAAAATACGGTTCGTAGTCCATTATCATCATACCATTTCTCTTCTTCATCGTTAAAAACAAATTTCCGTTTAAACAGCTCTTCATTATCTAAAAAATAAACCTGTAGCCTTGCATTGGGTAAGGATGCTACTTTTATCTGAAGGGGCATATCATCATTATCTACAGAAACATTGATGCCTGAAAGCCTTACTACTTCATGTAAACGATGACGTCGTTCATTAATCGTTCCGAAACGGGGCATAATACACCGTACTTCAAAACCACTATCGTTCGATTTTATAGCCAGTTTGTTTACAATCTCAGAAAATTCTGTCAGCTCCAGATAGGGTGACATCTCGTTTGCAATAAATAAAATTCTTTTCTTTGCTGACATGTTACTCAATATTTAATCAGAGGCGTTTTTTACAAAGGTGGCAAAGGTAATCTTTTTAAAGTGAATTACATTTATCAAATTGAATCCTAACATAAAGCAAAACAAAAAATGATTTTATTTAAAAAGGCAACTGAACTTTCCGAATATCTTGATGCTCAGAGAAAAAATGGAAATACACTTGGCTTTTGTCCAACGATGGGTGCATTGCATGCTGGACATATATCTTTAATTGAATCTTCCAAAAAATCGAATGACTTAACTGTTTCAAGCATTTTTGTTAACCCCGCTCAATTCAATAATGCGCAGGATTTTGAAAAGTATCCTCATACAATCGAACGAGATATCGAAATGCTGGAACTCGCTGCCTGCGATATACTTTTTATTCCGACTGTAAAGGAAATATACCCTGAGGGATTTGCTCATCTTAAAAACTATGAACTTGGATTTATAGAAACCGTTTTAGAAGGAAAATTCAGACCCGGTCATTATCAGGGAGTTTGCATGATTATGGAACGGCTGCTTAAAATTGTATTGCCACAAAATTTATACCTTGGTCAAAAGGATTATCAGCAATGTATGGTAATTAAAAAATTAATAGAACTGATTCAATTGGATAATAGAATTAAAACAAATATCTGCCCCACACTACGGGAAAATGATGGGCTTGCTATGAGTAGTAGAAATTTGAGATTAACGCATGAAGAAAGAAAAAAAGCAGATTCAATTTTCAAAGCCCTATCATTTATTCATACAAATTTCGAAGCAGGGAATATTGAAGTCTTAAAACAAAATGCAATGCTGATGCTTAAAGAAAGTGGATTTACTGTGGATTATGTTGAAATAGCAGATGCTTCATCACTCGAAGAAATAAAAATCTGGAATGGCGAACAAAAACCCGTTGTGCTTATAGCTGCGTTTTTAAATGAGGTAAGACTGATTGATAATTTAATCTTAAACTAAATTTTTAATGGGTAAAGTTCAATAGATTGCAGAAAAAAAGAGAGATTTTATTCCTGATTTATGAAAATTAATTTCAAAACTATACTCACTTATATTTTCTTTTTTGCACTTGGGGCTTTTTTTGTTTGGCTTTCGGTAAAAGATATTAATAAAAAAAACTGGGAAGACATTAAATATGCAATTGCACACGGAAGAAAGTGGATAATCATTCCTGTCATCTTAATGTTGCTGCTTGCACATTATGTAAGAGCAATACGCTGGAAGTTGCTAATGGAACCCATGGGTTATAAACCCTCCAACTTTAATTCGTTTGCAGCGGTTATGATTGGGTATTTGGTAAATATGGGCGTACCAAGGTTGGGTGAAGTTTTCAAATGTACTTTACTGGCAAAATATGAAAAAGTAAAATTTGACAAATTGATTGGAACAATTTTAGTAGAACGTGCAATCGATGTAATCTGCCTGCTGTTCATTTTTTTACTTGCTATCTTTTTACAAGGAGATATTTTTGGCCAGTTTATGATGGATAAACTGAAAGAATTTTTTCATGATAAAACTGGCAGTCTTTCTTATTCAAAACTGATTATTGCCGCTGGTATATTTATCTTTCTTTTACTCGCTTTTTATATAATCATCAAGCGATTTGGCCATATTGACATTGTTTCAAAAATTAAAGTTGTAATTAAAAATATATTGCATGGTCTTACAAGTGTCCAGCATTTGAAAAAAAAGAAAATATTCCTTTTTCACACAATACTGATGTGGTCGCTTTATCTTTTTTCTACCTATGCCGGACTTTTTGCTTTAACCGAAACAGAGCATCTTGGAATTTCAGGAGCTATCACTGTACTGGCTGTTGGCAGTGTAGGCATGATTATTACTCCAAACGGAATTGGTGCCTATCAATTATTAATAGCTGGTTTGATGGCACTATACGGATTAGATGAAAAAACAACAGGCACAGCTTCTGGCTGGTTGCTCTGGAGTGCACAAACATTTATCATTCTTGTTGGCGGACTTATTTGTTTTGCTTTAATTTCACGGTACAATAAAAAACGAGAACTACTTGAAACAACCTGATATAATCCATACTAAAATTTTTTTGTTACATGATTTAATATGCAAGACAAGGGAATGGAAATTTTTTAAAAAAACGATTGCATTTACGAATGGGTGTTTTGATATTTTACATCAGGGACATATATATTCATTAAGCCAGGCTGCTAAAGAAGCAGATTATTTAATTGTAGGAGTAAATTCGGATGCATCCGTAAAAAAATTGAAAGGAGAAACCCGACCTGTAAATAATGAACAAAGCCGTGCATTAATTTTAGCATCCCTGATTATGGTAGATGCAGTAATCATTTTTCCGGAGGACACTCCACTTGAATTGATTAAATCAATTTTACCCGATGTATTGGTAAAAGGTGGCGATTATAAAGTAGCGGATATTGCAGGCGGAAATGAGGTAATTGCAAATGGAGGAAGAGTTGTTATCAATCCTATTCTGGAAGGTTTTTCTACCAGTTCCATCATTTCATCAGTGAAAAAAAATAAGTTTTAAAAATTAATACCACGCATTCCCTCTCTTTTTTATCTTTATCCCTAAACCAACAAGCCGCATTTTTATGAATCCAGAAAAAAAGAAAATTAATCCGAGAGATATATCATGGCTTTCGTTTAATGAACGTGTCTTACAGGAAGCAGCAGACCTAACAGTGCCTTTGCGTGAACGGGTACGATTTCTTGGAATTTTTTCAAATAATATGGACGAGTTTTTCCGGGTTCGTGTAGCTACATTAAAACGAATGCTTGAACTTGGTAACAAAGCAAATGAAGATATCGAAAGCAATGCCGATGGAATTCTGGAACAAATTCAAATGGTGGTATTGAATCAACAAAGTGAGTTCAATCGAATTTGGGAAGGTGTAATGGAAGAACTAAAAAAACAAAAAATAAATCTTACTACCGAGAAAGAGTTGAATGACGAACAGAAAGAATTTATCCGGAATTATTATGATGAAGAAATAAGCCCGAATGTAATTCCGCTGATGATAGAAAGCATTCCAACGTTTCCAAACCTAAATGACCGTTCTATTTATTTAGCTGTAGTGATGTGGAAACGGGAATCGCCAATGAAAAAAAAGTATGCAATCATTGAAATCCCGAGAGTTATTGACCGGTTCATCAAATTGCCATCACCAAAACCTGAAGAATCGCATATCATGTTGCTCGAAGATGCAATCCGGGTAAACCTGCCCGATATATTTTCTTACTTTGGATACGACCAATACAACTCTGCTATATTTAAAGTAACCCGTGATGCTGAAATTGATATTGATAACGATATTTCCACCAGTATTATTCAGAAAATAGAAAAAGGATTGAAGAACCGGAAAAAAGGTAAAACCGTACGCTTTGTGTATGATCGGGAAATGGATCCGGGTTTATTAGAATTCTTAATCAGAAAATTAAATCTATCTAAAAAAGATAATTTAATTCCCGGTGGCCGCATTCATAATTTCAGAAATTTTATGGATTTTCCGGAAGATGTTTTTAAAAATAAAAGTAAACGACGTAAACCATTTGATCATCCGGCTATATCTGACCGACGTGTTTCAGATTTGATAATGGAGAAAGACGTTATGCTCCATGTGCCTTATCATTCTTTTAACCCCATTATTGATTTATTGCGTGAAGCGGCAATTGATCCAGATGTTACATCGATAAAAATTACTTGTTACCGGCTTGCATCCCAATCGAAAATTATCAATGCACTGATTAATGCGGTGAGAAATGGCAAACAGGTTACCGTAATGCTGGAACTAACTGCCCGGTTTGATGAAGAAGCAAACCTGGAATGGAAAGAAAGATTAGAAGAAGAGGG
>JANOFP010000021.1:0-8581 GCA_031413675.1 Bacteroidota bacterium | reverse complement strand
TCCTTCCATTTCTTTTGCCCATAATAATTGCCAGTTATGTATCAAAAGTATGTAATATCATTTGACAACACCGAATTAGCTTTCAAGTATAAATCGGATGCAGCATTAAGTAAAGCTCAGTTTCTTTTTTCATCAATGGGTAAACCCTGGTTGGTAAAATTGGGATTAAAAATTACTCCCATTGCTATCCGATGGAAATTCCCTTTTACCAAAACAATAATTCGTTCAACAATTTTTCAACAGTTTGTTGGCGGTGAAACGTTGGAACAAACTGCAACAGTCGCTGATAAGCTTTCTGCATTTCATGTAAATGTAATTTTAGACTATGGTGTAGAAGGTGGTGATGATGGTGAACCGGGTTTTGAAAAATCAGCAGAAGAATTTATACGTGTGATTAATTATGCTGCTACGCAAAAAAATATCCCCTTCATGAGTATAAAAGTTACCGGTATGGCAAGGTTTGCGCTGCTGGAAAAAATGGATGGCATCATGAATACGGCTGGTGGCACATTGATGAAACGGTATTTGAAAGCATTGGATGAGTTACCTGCAAATGAAAAAGAAGAATGGCATCGTGTACGACTTCGGTTAATACATATTTGTGAAATAGCTGCAGAAAAAAATATTGGCGTATTAATAGATGCAGAAGAAACCTGGATACAGGATCCCGTAGATGCACTCACCATATTAATGATGGATACATTTAATAAAACAAAATGCGTTGTCTATAATACATTACAGCATTACCGTCATGACCGTTTACAATTTTTAAAAGATTCGTACGATGCAGCTTTAGAAAGAAACTTTATTCTTGGTGCCAAATTAGTTCGCGGTGCCTATATGGAAAAAGAAAGAAACAGAGCAATAGAAATGGGCTACCCATCGCCCATACAACCGGATAAGGAAAGTACTGACCGCGACTATAATGCCGGAGTTGAATTTTGTATCGAACATATTGATCGGATTGCAGTGATCATTGCTTCGCATAATGAATACAGTAACTTGTACCCGACAGAGCTTTTACAAAAAAAAGGTTTACCATTCAATCACCCACATGTACATTGGAGTCAGTTATATGGTATGAGCGATAATATTACATTCAATCTTGCGAATGCAGGTTGTAGTGTAAGTAAATATCTTCCTTTTGGTCCCATAAAAGATGTAATACCATATTTAATGCGTCGTGCACAGGAAAATAGTTCGGTGGCCGGACAAACAGGCAGAGAATTAGGATTGATAAAAAAAGAATTAATGAGACGAAAATCATAGTTTATTAGTATTGAGCTTATATAACATATCCTTTTAAAAAACTTTATGAAAAACATTTTAGCCGTATTCTTTTTAGTTGCATCTTTTTTTTCAGCTATAGCACAGGATAGTGAAAAAATTGAAAATTTAATTCAGGAAGGAATTGCACTACATGATAAAGGTTATTATTCGGAGGCAATTAAAAAGTACAATGCAGTGCTGGGTTTAGATAAAAATAATTTCGATGCGAATTATGAAAAATCCTATTCGTTGTATGTAATGGGAAAATTGAAAGAGGCTGCATCAATCTCAAAAGATTTACTGAAAAAATTTTCTGATCATCCGGGTACTAAAGCTTTGTATATCCAGTATGGAAGCATACTGGATGATTTAGGAAAAGGAAAAGAAGCAATCGAAATTTATGAAGAAGGTATTTTAAAATTTCCTGCAGAGTATCTTTTACATTTCAACAAAGGACTTACTCAGCAGAAAATGGGGAAAAATACTGAAGCATTACTGAGTTATGAAAACTCGCTGAAACTAAAACCCCTTCATGCATCTTCTAATTATAATACCGGGTTTTTAATTCAAAAACAAAATCGTATTCCGGCATTTCTTGCTTATGCCACATTTCTTGCAATAGAGCCAAATACGAAACGATCAAAAGATGGGTTTGATAAAATAAATCAGATCATGGGCTCAAATATTAAAAAAGAAGGAAATAGCACCGCCCTTCTTTTTGACCCTTCGGCATCAGGAGATAAAAAAAATAAATCAGAAAATGATTTTAGTTCGGTTGAAATGCTATTCTCTTTGCTTTCCATTTCTGATAACAGTAAGGAAATAGACAGTATTGCATCAACGCCAGCTGATAAATTAAGTTTAAAAATCCAAATACTTATCAATTCCCTTTCCAGTAATAAAAAAGATGGCATCGGTTTTTATTGGGAGCATTATGTTCCCTTTTTCGAAGCCATGAAGGAAAATAAGATGGTTGCCACACTTGCTCATTTAATTTATCAACCAGCAATGGAAGCGGAGAATGATCGTTGGCTTGAAAAAAATGATACAGCCATTGAGAAATTTAACGAATGGTTGAAAGCGTATAAATGGGGTAAGTAAATTTATCAACACTTTACACTTATTTTTCGCCACCCCATCTATAGCTTTATGGGACAATCACATTTCCTTATCTTGCACTTATGCAACAATACCTGGATTTATTAAAGCATATTTTACATACCGGAACAGAAAAAACGGATCGTACAGGTACCGGAACGAAAAGTGTATTTGGTTATCAGATGCGTTTTGATTTACAAAATGGATTTCCACTTGTAACTACAAAAAAAGTTCATCTGAAAAGTATAGTGCATGAGCTACTTTGGTTTTTGAAAGGGGAAACCAATATTGCTTACTTAAAAGAAAATAACGTAAAAATCTGGGATGAATGGGCGGACTCAACCGGTGAATTGGGACCTGTATATGGAAAACAATGGCGCAGTTGGTCCGTAGGATCCAGTGGAGAAGGAGAAGATGCGAAGGTTATAGACCAGATAACAGAATTGATAGACCAAATAAAAAAAAATCCAGATAGCAGGCGATTAATAGTGAGTGCATGGAATGTGGCTGAGTTATCGAAAATGGCATTAATGCCATGTCATACTATCTTTCAGTTTTATATTGCTGATGGAAAATTAAGTTGTCAACTTTATCAACGAAGTGCTGATGTTTTTTTAGGAGTGCCCTTCAATATTGCTTCGTATGCATTACTTACGTTGATGATTGCGCAGGTATGTGATCTGCAACCTGGTGAATTCATTCATACGTTTGGTGATGTGCATATTTATAATAATCATACTGAGCAGGTAAACGAGCAATTGAGCCGCATTCCATTTCCCTTGCCAACAATGAAAATAAATTTATCGGTAAAAAATATTTTTGATTTTAAGTTTGAGGATTTTACATTGGAAAATTATCAGTGTCATCCGGCTATTAAAGCTCCTGTTGCGGTTTAGATAATTTTTTAAAATTGATTTATTGACAAATGATTATATCACTCATCGTCGCTGCATCTACAAATAATGTCATCGGAAAAGATGGTAAAATGCCCTGGCATTTACCTAATGATTTAAAACATTTTAAAAATAGTACCTGGGCTATGCCGGTAATCATGGGAAGAAAAACATTTGAAAGTTTGGGCAAGCCTTTGTCGGGACGAAAAAACATTATTATCACACGGCAAAAAGATTATAAACCAGATGGAACAATATCAGTACAAAATTTAGATGATGCAATATCGGAAGCAAGAAAAATGGATGTGAAAGAAGCTTTGATAATTGGTGGCGGAGAAATTTATAAGATGGCTTGGGAAAAAGCCAACCGGATTTATCTTACAAGAGTGAAATTAGAAACAGCAGGAGATACTTTTTTTCCTGAAATACATGCGAATGAATGGAAGCTTACAAGTCAGAAAGACTTTGATGGCGATGAAAAAAATTCACACTCGCATTCTTTTCAAACATGGGAGAAAATAATAAATAATTAAAAATTATTTATTCTTAAACAAAATGATTCATGTACTCCAGGTTTCAATTAGCATATAAATTTTTTCTTTATTACTTCGAGGCTTCCAGCGGGAAAGGTCACGGGATACATTCACCATTTGTTTTTGAGTTTATTACTAAAATTTTGAATGACAGAACCAATTACCCTGCTTATAAAGAGGTGGAAATGTTACGTAAGAAATTATTGAATGATAAGACTCTTTTATCAATTGAAGATTTTGGCGCGGGTTCTTCCAGTTCAAAATCCAACCAGCGTACTGTTTCATCAATTGCAAAAAATGCAGCCAAGCCAAAAAAGTTTGGACAGTTACTGTATCGAATGGTTCAGTTTTATAAACCCGTTACGATTCTTGAACTGGGAACTTCGCTTGGGATAACAACCTGCTATCTTGCTTCGGATAATTCATCTGCAAAAATTATTACACTGGAAGGTTCAGATGCCATTGCTCAGGTCGCAACAAAAAATTTCGATTTGCTGAAATTAAAAAATATCGAACTAATAAAAGGAAATTTTGATATAACACTTCAATCGATACTAACTCATGAGTCATCCATTGACTTTGTATTTATAGATGGCAACCACCGTTATGCTCCAACAATAAATTATTTTAATCAGCTTCTTAGCAAGTCAAATAACTCAACCATCTTCGTATTTGATGATATTCATTGGAGCACTGAAATGGAACAAGCCTGGGACGAAATAAAAAATAATTCATCCGTAACCTGCACAATAGACCTGTTTTTTATTGGAATAGTTCTCTTCAAAAAAGAAATTAAAGAGAAGCAGCATTTCAAAATCAGATTTTAATGCATCAGGCAATTCTTAAAAAATAATATACTACTGTTTTTTTTCGCTTAAAGCCCTGCCATATCCGAATTAAATTCTTTTGACTCTACTTTTATAATCTTAAAATTTACTTTTATTCCCCGGTTGGTATCTGGTACACGAATAGTTAAAGAACCATTGGGTGATATTGATTTAAAATAAATATTTTCTTCTTTCAATAAAAGACCGTTTGGTTTTAGATAATTAAGTTCAACCAACACATTATCCAAAGCGTATTTAGAACCGTTATTAACTGTCAATTGAAGATTTCGTATACCTCCAAAGGCCACAATAAAATAATCATTGCTTTTTATGGAAACAAACTCGCTTAAACTTTTCAGAGGTGCAGGATTCGTTTCTTTTGTTTCTCTAAAAATAGCATTTTCTCTTGTCTGCTTTATCCTTTCCCCTTTCTCAGATATTTCCACACCATGTGATGCTTCTTTTGCAATTGGTAACTCTTCTTCTTCTTCACCTACCTTTTGTTTTGGTGGCATCCTATTTTTTTTCTCCGCAACAATTTCCTTTTCTACGGGCATAACTACGCTTTTTCCCACAAATATTTTTTGTTCTGAAACCGGTACTTCAGCAATATTTTTATCAGAAACTTTTATATCAATTGTTTCATTCGCATTTGTTGCCTGTCTTTCTTCTTTAACTATTTCATTAACTGGGTCATTCGTTAGGGTAGTTGTAGTTTCAGGACTCGTGAGTGTTGAAGGATTTATTAATGCAATTTTTTCTGACCCTTTTGGTTTTATTGCAAACCCAATTAATACACCAATTGAGATGACACCAATAAATACTGCCGCTTTTTTCAAACTTTCATTAATAAATTTCTTTTTAGCAGATTGCTTTTTCCGATCCTGGAGTTTCTTTACATACATTTCCTTTATTTCATCCAATGGCTGCGAGTATTTTGTTTCCATCGCAACGGGTTCTTCATGAGTATTCGATACAGGGGAGGAGTGGATATTAAAAACGGGCTCTTGTTTTTGTATATGCAATTGCCGGGGCATTGTTACATAAACTGTTTTCTTTGGAAAATATTTTTCATGCTCTATGAAATCCTGCTGTTGGGGTAATTCTCCTGGTTGCTTTTCTACTTCATCTGGAAAAACGATATCTGCCCAGTTATCTTTTTTGTTCGTTGCTTTCTGTCTTATCAATTCAGGCTGCTTCGTCAAACCTGAAGGAAATGAAATTTCTACATTTTCTTTTGAAACCTCTGTTTTTATTATTGTTTCAACTGGAGTAAAAAGTTCTTCTTTCAATTTTCCAATATCAGGCTGCTTTAATTCTTCTTCTGGAAAAATAATTTCTTCAGTTGCTGTTATTTCCTGAGGTTTTTTAAGAATTCGGTTTGTTGGCTGTTCCTCAACAATTGGCGAATAAGGCTTCAACTCGGGAATTTCGCTTGAATACCGCCATGCCGCACTTTTGCCCTGCACCCAAATAAGATCATAGGGCTTCAAACCCATTTGAATTAAATGCTGTAGAGAAAGTGGTCCATGCTCTTTATTATTTCGGAGCAAAAGATAAGTTGCCATAACAAAAAATTTTTGTTTCGGATAAAGAACGAAAAAACAATGCCTGAAAATGTAAAGAGGATGTTATAAAATTTTAAACCAAATTTTTATTTTGCCGGCAACAGATCCAGGATTGAGCTGAAGAGGTCCCATCAAATATGGGACTCCATTCGTCTTTTAAACTTCTATTAAACGTCAGTTTTACAAATTTGGTGGTCGCTACTTGTACTGTTTTTCCAACACAATTTCCAGTTCACACAAGTGGATAAAAACCTTAAAAATCAGATAGAAATTATCAGGTTTTCACCTCCGAAAAATCTATCTTCGCCTGCCTCATTTTCGGGGCTGAAACTACAGTAAAATCAAGGCTTGAACGATGAATGGAGTCCCGAACTATCGGGATAAACTGTCGAAGAGACAGTCAATCGGAGTTACAAAAGCCAGTTACATAAAAGAACAAAATTATAATGGAAGAGAATCTTATTCCGGATCAGACCAATGACAATAACCGAATTATTCCGGTGAATATTGAGGAGCAGATGAAAACGGCATACATTGATTATTCAATGTCCGTAATAGTTGGCAGAGCATTGCCCGATGTAAGAGATGGATTAAAACCCGTACATCGCCGAATTTTATATGCGATGAATGAGTTGGGCATCCGGTATAATAAGCCTTTTAAAAAATCAGCCCGTATTGTAGGGGAAGTTTTAGGTAAGTATCATCCACATGGCGATACTGCGGTGTATGATGCAATGGTTCGTATGGCTCAAGAATGGAATATGCGTTATCCCATGATCGATCACCAGGGTAATTTTGGAAACCAGGATGGTGATGGTCCTGCCGCAATGCGATATACAGAAGCCCGGCTGGAAAGATTAGCGGAATATTCTTTGGAAGATTTAGATAAAGACACGGTTGACTTTCAACCCAACTTTGACGATTCAGAAAAAGAACCTTCCATTCTTCCTACCCGAATTCCACAATTACTTGTAAATGGTTCAAGTGGTATTGCAGTTGGTATGGCAACGAATATGATGCCCCACAATCTTTCGGAAGTGATTGATGGCTGTATCGCATACATCGATAATAAAAGCATTACAATAGATGAACTGATGCAAATTATCAAAGCTCCTGATTTTCCAACAGGTGGTATTATCTATGGAATGGAAGGAGTGAAGGCTGGTATGCATCTGGGTCGTGGTCGGGTTGTAGTTCGTGGTAGATTGACAGTGGAAACAAAACCAAGTGGCAGAGAACAAATCATTATTACCGAAGTTCCGTACCAGGTAAATCGGGATGCACTTGTGAACCGCATCGGAGAATTGGTAAATGAAAAAGTAATTGAAGGTGTTACCCATGTAAACAATGAGTCGAATAATAAAGAAGGAACAAGATTGGTGATTGATTTGAAACGTGATGCAATAGCAAATGTTGTTATTAATCAAATTTATAAACTTACCGATTTACAAACTTCGTACGGCATCAATAATGTGGCGATCGTAAAAGGAAGGCCACGAACATTAAATATTAAAGAACTGATTGCTGAGTTTATCGATTTCCGCCATGAAGTAGTGATTCGCCGTGCTCAATATGAATTGCGTGAAGCTGAAAAGAAAGCCCATATTTTACTAGGATATCTTATAGCACTCGATCACCTGGATGAAGTAATAAGATTGATACGAAATTCGGCGACACCTGATATTGCAAAAGAAAATTTAATCAATGCGGGTTGGGGCTTAGATGAAATACAGGCAAAAGCAATTTTAGAAATGCGATTGCAACGTCTTACCGGGTTGGAACGGGATAAGATAAAAGCAGAGTATGATGAATTAATGATCCTGATTGCCGGATTAAAAGATTTGTTGAGCGATGAAGTAAAACGATTTGAGTTAATAAAAACAGAATTACTTGAGATTAAAGACAAATTTGGCGACGAACGAAGAACAGAGATTACTTACTTGGATGATGAAGTAAAAATAAAAGACCTGATAAAAGAAGAGGATGTGGTAATCACCATTTCACATCTTGGCTATATAAAAAGAACTTCGGCTACAGAGTACCGGTCGCAAAGAAGAGGTGGTCGTGGCGTGATAGGTGGTAAAACACGTGAAGAGGATTATATCGAACATCTTTTTGTAGCATCTACGCATCATACCATGTTATTCTTTACAGAAAAAGGTAGAGTGTATTGGATGAATGTATATGAAATACCGGAAGGAGAGAAGACCGGTAAAGGCCGGGCTATTCAAAATCTGATGCAACTGCCTCCGGATGATAAGGTAAGAGCAATTATTGATGTAAAGGATTTGAAAGACGAAGAATTTGTAAATAGTCATAATATTGTTCTTTGTACTAAGAAAGGAATTATTAAAAAAACTGCTTTAGAAGATTTTAGCAGACCGCGGCAAACC
>JANOFP010000020.1:0-7832 GCA_031413675.1 Bacteroidota bacterium | reverse complement strand
CAGATGCACAGCTACTTCCCCCGATTGTATGGGTGGTGTAAGTGATTGCGGTGACTGTTCCAGATGTACGGCTACTTCTCCAGATTGTGAAGGTGCTGTAAGCGAATGCGGCAGATGTACTGCTACTTCACCGGATTGTATGGCTGGAGTAAGCGATTGCGGCGATTGTTCAAGATGTACGGCTACTTCTCCTGATTGTGAGGGTGGTGTAAGCGAATGCGGCAGATGTACTGCTACTTCTCCTGATGCAGAATTTGATGGTATTAACTTAATAAAAGATAACGGAACGGATAGAATAAATTCAAATCTACTGATGGAATTAAAAGCATCGCTTATAGAAATGCAGGTAAAAGAAAGTAAATCAAATTTTGCTGCCTGATTCATTGCTTTGATTTTATAAATTGCCATTTTTCCGGATTAGCCGGATACTATTTTTTCATCTATAAATATATGATGTGAGATGCCGTTTTTTGCTCAATGAAAAATTCAGGCAGGGTTCTGCATTTCGGTTAGTTGAATGGAACCTATTGAATCAAAAAGAAAAAGAGTTACTCGTAAACCAATATGAAGAACCTGAAATTTATGGTTTTTTTCAACCATTGATTTCTTCTCCCGGGCTTACGGTTAAAATAGCATACCGGGAAGTTGCAATGCTTTATTTTCATTTGCAACATTCCAACCTGCTTCCGCATTATTTTACATCAGCAGCTACACAAGCCAGTAATGAAAGCATAGCAAGACTGGTACTTGATAATATTCTGGAAATAGAATGGAATAATCAGTTTGTGGGGGGCTCTTTAGCTGTATCTGCATTATATGGAGAAACAATTTTTGAGGAGAATAAAATTCCTGATTATTTATCAGAATTATCAATGGCGGCTATTCAGTACGCCATGCTAATAAACGAACCCGATGTAAAATCGCTGGCCAACCGCCTCTATACCTTTAATACAATTCCATGGGATTATCATAGACGAAATATTTTTTCTTCTTCTTCAGAATATTCAACAAAAGAATTTTTATTTCAACATGCAGCCGAAGAGCTAAAAAAGGATCTTAATACCAACTGGAATTATTCACTTACTTCGGAAGAAAGAGGATGGTTATCCTGGACACGAAATCGGAAAACTGCGGCCCCTGTATCTTCGGGTTCTAAAATTTATAAACTTTATATCAGTCCACTTATTGCTGACTTGCCATCTGTTTTTATAAAATCACTACCAATCATCACAGCTTCAGATGCTATAGGTTTTAAAACCGGAAGTAAATTACAGGGGTTACTACGGCCCGACAAGATGGTTGTATATTTTGAAAACAAAGAAGCTGTACTTGAAACATCACGATTACTCGAAAATGAATTTAGCAATTACACACCGCAGGGTGTACCATTTACAGCTCAAACAGATAAAAAAGGCTTATTGTCACGGGGTGTAGATCCTTATCCTGTTAATTTTCCTGAAGGAATAGAACCGAGTAGCTGGAGAACAATACTTACTGATGAACTGGCACTTGCAATTATTCAATCGAAGGCCGGCAATATGAATTGGAACCAGTCTATAGCTTTTATCAGGGCCAAATTATTTTCTGCCGGAATAGATATCAATAGCTGGAGTTCTGTAAATTAATTTTAACCGATTTAAATTTGAGAATGAAACCAAATGAACTTTTTGTATTAGTAGATGGACTGCAATTTACGCCGGTGACTGCCATAGATGATTATCTGAAAAATACATTTGAATATGAAGAGGGAGATATTGTTATTTCGAATCATCACTCAAGAACCAAAAGTAAAGTATTAAGCAACCAGTTTGCAACCTTGCTCCAGGAATTTAAAACACCTAAAACAATTTCTGAAGTTATTTATACCTATGCCGCATCGCACCAGGACGATCCACTTCATCTTGCTGATGAAACATTTGCCCTCCTGATGAATATGAAAAAATCGGGACTCCTGATTCCATATACTAATCTGGATAACCCGGTAAAAAAATCACTACTCAGTAAGAATGATACATTTGGCGCTTATACAGTTGAAAAAAAATGTTTCGGGCTAGAGGATACTGAAGTGTATCAGGTAAAAGATACTTCAGGAAAATTATTTGCTTTAAAAATGCTGAGAGCATCAGTGAATAATCATGTAAAAGCAATGTATTATAATGAGCTCAAAATATATCAGCGATTAGATGGCCTGGTAAACCCGGCATTGATAGAACATGGTGTTCAGGATGAAATACTTTATATCATAATGGAGTGGTGTACCGGGCTTACCTGTATCCGAGAAGCAAATACCTGCCGGAATGTTACCACACGGAAAAATGTGAGGAAGCTTATTGATATCTCTGTTTCTGTTGCAGAAGCTTTTTATCATTTACATCAACAGGGAGTCATACATGGCGATATTCATCCACCCAATATTTTTATTTCAGAAAAAGGCCTGGTAAAAATTATTGACTATGGTTATGCTGCAGAAAAAGAAAATGAAAATCAAATTCAGAGAGGCGGTACGGGATTTTATTATGAACCTGAATTTGCAGTATCACTTGTAAACAATGAAAAGCGAACGGTACTTACGGAGAAAGGTGAACAATATTCTGTTGCTGTTTTAATCTATAAATTATTAACCGGTCACGATTATCTTGATTTTTCTGCAGAAGGATCAAAATTGTACCGGCAAGTTATCAATGATGAACCGGTACCATTTATCAAACATGATTTAAATTTTCCTGAAGAGCTTGAAGCAATTCTTGCAAAAGCACTTTCAAAAGACCCCGAAAAAAGATATGCATCCTTAAAACATTTTGCTATTGCTTTGAAAAAAGTAAGGGACTCGCTTATTTCGAACCCAGATTTTTTTTCTGTTAACCGGGAAAATGGAGTACTTGCATTTTCTGATTTTCTAACCCGGAAATATGGTTGGAATTCAAACTTTATTGAAAAAGGGCTTCAAGCCGTTCCTACCAGCTCAGTGAAATATGGAGCCGCAGGTATTGCATATATGTATTACAGAATGGCCTGCATTCGTCAGGATCCATCGCTTGCAAGCCTGGCTGATATATGGATAAACCGTGCAACTCAATTTGAAAATAATTTTAATAGTGGTTTTTATTCCCCTTCAATTGGTTTAGATGCCGAGTCTGTTGGTAAAAGATCTCTCTATCATTCACCGGTGGGTGTTTATCTTACTCAAGCTTTAATCAGTAATGCAAAAGGTGATTTTTATGCACTCTCAAAAAGCATAAAAGATTTTTTAATGGCTGCAAAACAACCTTGTGATAAAATAGATCTGGCGCTGGGTAAAACAGGAATACTGATTGGATGTTCACAACTTTTACGTGAATTAAAAAGCCGGAAAGGAATCAATACAACACCCATTGAAAATCTTGCAGATTCAATACTACAGGAATTATGGTTACAGTTAGATAGCTTTCATCCAATGAACGGTCCAAACGAAATTGGCAATTTTGGAATTGCACATGGATGGGCTGGTTTTTTATATGCTAGCTTACGCTGGTGTAATACCGCCAACCGCAAACTACCTGGTAATTTTTTAATACGTATGGAAGAGTTGCTCAGTTGTGCAGTAGAAAAGGATAACAGCATTCATTGGCCTTATTCCATTACCGATAACACCCCATGGCATGGGTGGTGCAATGGCAGTGCCGGACATTCTTATTTATGGATGCTCGCTTATCAATATTTTAAAGACGAAAAGTTTATACGTGTTGCAGAAAAATTATCGAATCATTATTTGAAACCAGCTCATGATAGTAATTGTAATCTTTGTTGTGGTACAGCCGGCATGGCCTACTCCACACTTGGGCTTTATAAAACTACACATGATAAAAAATATCTTGATTCTGTAAAAAGATTAAATAAAATGTTGCTTAAAAATTTAACGTCTCCTCAATTACGGAATAATAGTTTATACAAAGGTGAAATTGGAATTGGTGTTTTATTTTGTGAATCGGAAAATCCAGATATGGCGATGATGCCGTTGTTTGAATAAAAAAAAATCCTTTTCTGTAAAGCCGACTTGTTTTCAAAAATAAGAACGGAATCTTCCTTCGAGTAAGAAGATTCCGTTCTTTAAGATAAAATTTTCTTCAACCTATTATGCAAACTCTTCCTTAGTATGTTTAGCATAATCATCTACCAATCTTCTTTGCAAATCAAACGGCACAGCTTCGTAACCATTAAATGCCATAGTAAATCTTGCTTTGCCCTGTGTTAAACTTCTCAATGCAGATGAATAGCCATCCAATTCAGCTAACGGAACTTTTGCAAGTATTTTTTGAAAATGTCCATCGCTGTCAATTCCTTCTACGATTGAACGGCGGCTTTGCAAATCGCCCATTACAGCACCGGTTAAATCGTCGGGACATGAAACTTCCAAATGATAAATCGGTTCCAGTATCTGTGGGTCAGCTTGTTGAAAAGCACTTCGGAATGCCTGTAGCCCTGCTATCTTAAATGATATATCATTGCTATCGACGGGGTGCATTTTTCCATCATAAACGCATACACGTATATCCCGTGCATACGAACCTGTGAGCGGACCATTGTGCATTTTCTCCATTACTCCTTTTAAAATCGATGGAAGAAAACGTATATCAATAGCACCACCAACGATACAATTATAAAAAACTAATTTACCTCCCCATTCCAAATCATGTGTATCTCTTCCACGTACATTAAAATCTTTAGGTTCGGGCATACCTTCATACCAGGGTTCTATCCGCATATACACTTCGCCAAATTGACCTGAACCACCACTTTGCTTTTTATGCCGGTAATTTGCGTCTGCCACTTTACGAATCGTTTCCCGGTATGCAATACGGGGCTTTTCAAATTTCACTTCCAATTTATGATTGTGAATTATTTTCCATTTAGCAACAGCCAGGTGCATATCTCCCTGGCAATGTATTAATGTTTGTTTCAACTCACCCGATACTTCCACTTTCAATGTCGGGTCTTCTTCACGCAGCTGATGCAGTGCGATTGAAAGTTTTTCTTCCTCTCCTTTTTTTGCCGGCTCAATAGCCACGGTCATATTCGATGCCGGGAATTCGATTGGTGGTAAATCATAATTTTTCCCACGAACATGTAAGGTGTTATTCGTATGTGTATTTTTTAATTTTAAGGTAGCACCAATATCACCAGCTACTAATTCATTTACGGATGTGCGTTTATTCCCTTCTACTAAAAAAAGTTGATTTAGTTTTTCTGAAACACCGGTCGTTTCATTTTCTAAATCCATTCCACTTTTTACCGTACCACTATATACTTTAAAAAAAGAAAGCTCACCTACATGCGGTTCACTTACTGTTTTATAAATAAAAATACAAGCGGGTCCGTTTGCATCACATGGCAACGAAATATCAGATTTTGTTTTTTGTGGCGGCATTTCATTTGCACTCGGGCATACATTATCTATAAAGCCCATCAATCTTCCGCTGCCCATATTCCGTTCTGCACTTAAACAAAACAAGGGAAATATGTCATGATTAATCATTGCCTTCTTCATTCCCTCTTTTATTTCATCTTCATCCAGTTCGCCTTTATCAAAATATTTTTCCATCAGGTTTTCATCATTACTGGCTACAGCTTCTACCAATTCTTTATGCAATCTCTCGGCTTTTTCTTTTTCATCATCCGGAATTGCCAATTTTTCGGGTTTACCGCCCGTATCATTAAATCGATACATCGTCATTCGCAGCACATCTATTATTTCATGAAAGCCTGCGCCAACCTGTTTTGGATATTGCACCAACACTACTTTATTTCCAAAATGACTTTTTGCTTCATTTACTGTTTTATCAAAATCGGCATTATCATCATCTAATTTATTTACTGCAAAAATCATAGGCGTTTTAAACTTTTCTGTGTATTCCCAAATAATATCGGTACCCACTTCTACCCCAGCTATTGCGTTTAATAACATAACACCCGTATCAGCTACCCGCAAGGCAGATATTACTTCGCTTACAAAATCACTATAACCCGGTGTATCAAGAATATTTATTTTATACCCTCGCCATTTTGTGTGCATGAGTTTGCTAAAAATAGAATTACCACGTTCCTGTTCCAGTTCGTGGTAATCACCAGTTGTATTTCTTTCGGCAATATTTCCTTTGCGGGTTATAATGCCTGCCTCGTAAAGCATGCACTCCGCCAATGATGTCTTACCGGAGCCAGCATGACCCAGCAAGACAATATTTTTTACATGTGAAGTATCAAATTCCGGCATAGTTGTAAGTTTTTAGTTGTAATCAAAGTTGGGAAAAGCTAATATGTTAATTAGTTTATTGGTTGATTCGTATCACAGGTTATCAGTTTGTTTGCATTATGGAATAATTAATTAAACCATTTAATCTGGCAACCCAGTTAACTTATAAACGCATTAACGAATGTCTGATATTAACTTGTTCGGCTCAAAAATTCATTAAACTCTTCACGTAATTCTTTCAACGTTTGTTGAAGATTTTCAAATTCATCATTCAGGCTTTCATGCTCTTCCAACGTTTCTTCATACACCTGGCCTGCATTTGCAGATGCTTCAAATTGAACTTTGCGGTCGTGCGTTTTGATTGTTTGCTTGAGGTCGTGAATGTTGATGAGCTGAATGTGAAATTGATTGTGGAGATGTTCTACCTGTTCAAGTTGTTCTTTAGAGAGATTTTGTGAGGCTGCCATTTGAAGGCGGGTTTTGTCGTTTGTAAATTCTTCACGACCGGAACGCAATGCTTCTCTCCAAGTATTGCATTCCGCAGTAAGCTGTGAGATGTCAACTGTAACCATGGGATTTAAATTTAAAAGATGAAGAAATAAAAGAACTTTTATTACTGCAGTTGCAGTTAGTTTCCCGTTGGGTGTGTAGTAGTTTTAAAAAGGATGATTGGCGGGGTAAAAAGATGTAAGTAAGTTAAATCAGTTTTTTGGTAAAACAAATATTTTTATCATGATTTTACTCACCAAAATAATAAAATATCAAAAGTTGATATTGGGCTTGCTTCAGCGTAAAAAAAAAGGCCATCTCAAATATTAAGTGAGTGACCCTTTTTTGGAAAAAAATTATTAATCCTTATATTTTAATGCTTTCGTATTGTTGTTTTCTTTCCTTTTACACTACCATTTTTCCCTCTTACAGTTGTTGTTTTTTTAGTATAAGTATTCCCCCTGCGACCTGTAACTGTGGTTTTTGTTCTTGTTACTCTGTAATTGCCTACAGCTACAGAATGACGTGAACGTACAGCTAAGGATGTAGATCTGAAAGGTGTATATATTCTATGGGCATGAACTACCCGATGTGTACGTACCACAGCAAACGAATGATGATGTCTTAAATGAAACGGATGCCAAACATGCCATGAAAGCGGACGCCATGGCTTCCACCAAACAGGATAAGCACCGTCCGGCGCGCGGCTGACGGCCATGCCGCGTTCGAGGATCCAGCGCCAGCTGCCGTCCTTGGCCATCACCTGCATCTCGACGCGGTACTCGGGGCCGGCGCTGCTGAGGTAGGCGCGCAGGGCGTCTTGTTTGCGCTGCAGGTCCTGGGCGCGGATGCGCTGTTGCCAGGCCTGGGCTTCGTTGCCCAGTTCGCTGTCGTCGAAGCCGAGCATTTCCTTGCAGCGCCGCGAGTGGAACGCCTCACCCGTCTGCACGTTGAGCTCCCAGACGCCGACGCCGGCCCCTTCGAGCGCCAACTTCCAGCGCTCCTCGTCGGCGCGCACCAGCGCCAGCGCGCGGTCGTGTGCGCGCGAGTTCGGCCCCATGACCCAGCGCTGGATGAGGAACGAAGCGACGGCCGTGAGCAGCAAGGCGTCGAGCAA
>JANOFP010000019.1:0-2736 GCA_031413675.1 Bacteroidota bacterium | reverse complement strand
TTCTCACCTTTTGAACCAATATAATTGACAGGCAACTTTATAACTGACATTTCTTAATTTCTTTTGTTTACAAGGTACTAACTTTCTCTTCCTCCCATTTATTTCTTCCATACCCGGCTATTACATGCCGTTCGCTGTGGTAACTCGACCGAACCAAGGGGCCACTCTCTACATAATCCAATCCAAGGTTGTAACCGATCTCCCGGTATTCAGCGAACTCATCAGGATGAACAAAACGGTGAACCGATAAATGTTTTTTTGTTGGCTGCAGGTATTGACCAATCGTTACCACATCACAACCATTAGCTTGTAAATCTTTCAGTGTTTGTATCACTTCTTCTTTTTCTTCACCCAGCCCAAGCATGATTCCGCTTTTTGTCCGCATGCCACCGGCCTTCAATGTTTTTATTACATCCATACTGCGGTGGTACTTTGCCTGTATCCGAACTTGTTTAGTTAATCGTTCTACTGTTTCTATATTATGGCTTACCACCTCAGGTGCTGCATCAATAATGCGTTGAATATTTTCTTTATCACCTTTAAAGTCGGGTATCAATGTTTCGAGTGTTGTATTTGTATTCAATGCTTTTACTGCTTTGATGGTATTGTACCAGATAATACTTCCACCGTCTTTTATTTCATCTCTGTCAACAGAAGTGATAACAGCATGTTTCACTTTCATTAAATGAATAGCTTCGGCTACACGTTGCGGTTCATCCCAATCTAATGGTTCGGGGCGACCGGTGGCTACTGCACAAAAGCCACAACTGCGTGTACAGGTATTACCAAGAATCATAAATGTAGCAGTACCTGCACCCCAGCACTCACCCATATTAGGGCAGTTGCCGCTTTCGCAAATGGTGTGGAGTTTATAATTATCAACCAGGCTGCGCACATGTTTATATTCTTCACCAATCGGAAGCTTGACACGAAGCCAGTCGGGTTTTTTTGTTTTTGGTTCTTGTGTTATTGGAAGTTCAATCATAGTGAATAATCAATAGTCAATAGTGAATAAGTAATTTGCTGAATAGAGTTATAAAAAGTACAAGAGTCCCGGCGATACATGCCGGGATGCTGACCAAAACGTCAGCATGCGATGCAACAGGCGATGCCAGCAGTACTGCAGCTTGTTACATAACATTCGTTTTTATTCTAAATCATCCGGCAAAAATACAGGGATTACTTACGCTTGCCAAACAGTACGGCGATATATGCCTGGTAGAAAAACTGCCGCTCTTTCTGAAATAATAAAACGGGAACTTTGGATGAATAAAAATCGCCACTAATTCCTATTTCGAGTCCGCTTACAGCATCATTAAAGCGGCCATAATCGAAACGTACTGCAATTTTTGCAAAGGCGCCAGGTGTCATTTTAAGTTCGTCCCATCCTCTGCCAAGACCACCACCACCAATAATAGATGCATTATCCAAAAACAAAGTTTTATCAGGGTCTTTGTAAGATATAAAACGATTCGTTCCTGTTACCGCATCTCTGGCTTCTATAAAATAGGGTCGCTTAAGACCCACAGCGAGACCACCATTATATATAGCTGATACGGATACACCGTTTTTATTTCCTTTTTGCCCTAATATATACTGCTGACCAAAACCGAGTGTTAGCTGATAAAAATTATTCTCTTTACCATAGATATATGGGTTACCAAAAATAATTCCACCGGATGTTGATTTTTCTTCTTTATGGTCTTTTATTTCTGTAAAATCAATCCGGTAAATATTTGTTTTGCGGTTCGTTTTCATTTTTCCCAGTTCATAAAAGGCGCCATATCCATTCGTCCGAAACTGACCACCAAAGATGCTTTGCTTTCTAAAAACCAATGTTCCTTCTTCAGCTTGTTTTTTTAATGCATTAATTTTTAACCGGCGTTCTTCCTTCTTCTCATCTTTCTTATCACGGTTTGATGGTTGCGCAATAACTGCGATTGAAATAAAAAAGAATATAGCTGTGTTGATTAGTTTCTTCACGGTGTATGATTTTATTAAATTAGTACAACGTAAATTTAGGGCAAATTATTTAAAATGACATCCGAAGTAGTTTATAACGGCGAGTTAAGAACCACCTGTACTCACTTGCGCAGCGGCTCCCGATTTGAAACCGATGCCCCGATTGACAATAATGGAAAGGGCGAACGTTTTTCTCCAACAGATTTAATGGCGACCAGTCTTGCCACCTGTATGATAACTGTAATGGGAATAAAAGCCAGAACAATGGGTTTTGATTTAAATGGAATTAAAATTGAAGTACTGAAAATAATGAAAGCCGAACCCAGAAGAGTGAGTGGTATAGAACTCAATTTTCATTTTACCGAAGAATGGAATGCATTTGATGAAAAAACAAAAACGATTTTGAAAAATGTTGGAGAAAATTGCCCGGTTATGAAAAGTATTCATCCGGATATTGAGGTGAAGATAAATTATTGAAAATTGGTTCTTGTAAATTGCCTGGGATGATTCGATCCTTTGTACAATGCAAGTTTTCTTTATAGAAAAAATTTATTAAAAAACAGTAGGGCAACCCATTCTTGAATTTTTTTTGTTTCCCATTCCACCGCTAACACCACCACCGCCTGCACCAATGCGAAATGTAAAATGAATGCCGGTGAAATAATACCAGTCTTTACTTTTTGGGCTTCCTCTTTGTGCACCTTTTGCAGGATATGCCGGGTTGCCACCGGTTACTTCATCCTGCCGGTAACTCATATCAACCGATAATTGACC
>JANOFP010000018.1:0-4282 GCA_031413675.1 Bacteroidota bacterium | reverse complement strand
CCCTGTCCCCCGAAAGGGGAACTTAGATCTGAATTTTCTTTTATACTTTTTTGATTCTTTAGATTTAAAGAGATTGTTTGAAGAACCTTGTCAGTATTTTTAAGCACTTCATCATTTGTAAATCGAATTACTTTAAACCCTTTTACATTTAACCATTCTGTACGTGCAGCATCTGAAGCTTTATTATCCGGTAATTGATGAATCAATCCATCAATTTCAATAATCAATCTTTTGTCAAGACATACAAGATCAGTTATAAAGTTTCCAATTATATGTTGTCTTCTGAATTTATATCCTTCCAGTTGTTTTGTTCGTAAAAGTTCCCATAAAACTTGTTCAGCTTCTGTTGGATTAAATCGGTGCTTTAGTGCATATTCTTTTAATAAAGGATAGGTCGTTGGGTCTGCCCATTGATAACCAGGTTTTATCTCCCCTTCCCCGCGGGAAGGGGCTTTAGCAGCATCTTCATTTATTTGAGTAGGATGTGGGGATGGGCTTTTTATAAAATCTGCTAAAGAAAGATTTGGTTGCCCCTCTGCTTTTTTTACTTGTTGTCTTAAAAATTCTAATTTGATAGTTTCATTTTTATTTTTCACTTCCACAGTATCCGGTGCTGTTTTAACTGCAGGCCAAAAACCAATTGCGCCTTTTGCTGTTAACCATTTTTCAGAAACCACTTTATCCAGTAATGTATTTGCATCGTTGTACAATTTTGTTGCTTCGACTCCCACTTTTTCGTCGGTTAATATCTGCGGAAACTTTCCATGGAGTTCCCATGCAATAAAGAAAGGATTCCAGTCAATATAGTTTCTTATCTCAGCTAAATCATAACTGTCGAAAATCTTTGCGCCGGTAAAAGTTGGAGTAACCGGAGTATAATTTTCCCAGTTGATTTTATAATTATTTTTCTGCGCCTCTTCAAATTTTAAAAATTGCTTTGCCACTTTTTTATTGGCAAAATCTTCAGCCAGTTTTTGATATTCGGTTTTGATATTTTCAAGGAATGGTTGTTTCTGTTCATTACTAAGCAAAGAGCCAGCAACAGTCACACTGCGGCTTGCATCCAAAACATGCACTACACCATTATCATATTGTGGTGCAATTTTTACGGATGTGTGCATACGGGATGTAGTGGCTCCTCCTATCAGTAAGGGTTGTTTCATTCCGCGGCGTTTCATTTCGTGTGCCACATGCACCATTTCATCGAGTGAAGGAGTAATCAATCCGCTTAAACCTATGATAGCAACATTTTCTTTTTCTGCAGTTTCAAGAATTTTATCGGTTGCCACCATTACGCCGAGATCAATTATTTCATAACCATTGCAACCGAGCACTACCCCAACGATATTTTTTCCAATATCATGTACATCACCTTTCACAGTTGCCAATAAAATTTTTGCAGCACCTGCGCCTTCTTTATTAATGGTACCTGCGGCTAAATGTGCAAGACGGCGTTCTTCTTTTTCCGCTTCGATGTATGGAGTAAGTACTGCAACAGATTTTTTCATTACCCTTGCACTCTTTACTACTTGCGGTAAAAACATTTTCCCACTTCCGAATAAATCACCTACTACATTCATGCCTGCCATCAATGGGCCTTCAATTACATCCAGCGGTTTTGGATATTTCAATCTTGCTTCTTCAGTATCTGTATCAATATAATCAGTGATTCCATTTACAAGAGAATGTTTCAATCTTTCTTCAACGGATGTGTCTCTCCATTTTTCATCTTTTATATTTTCCTTTCCTTTTGCTTTGACTGTTTCTGCAAATACTATCAGTTTTTCAGTGGCTTCGTTATTATCATTGTTCCGGTTCAGGATTACATCTTCACATAGTTTTTTTAACTGCGGTTCAATTTCATCATACACCACCAATTGTCCGGCATTTACTATGCCCATGTCCATTCCGGCTTTAATTGCATAAAAAAGAAATACACTGTTCATGGCTTCCCGTACATGGTCATTGCCACGAAAAGCAAATGAAAGATTGCTGACGCCGCCGCTTATTTTGGTCAGGGGCATCCGTTGTTTTATTTCTTTGGTTGCTTCTATAAAATCAACGCCATAATTATTATGTTCTTCCATGCCTGTTGCTATGGCAAAAATGTTCGGGTCGAAAATAATATCCTGCGGATCATAACCAACCTGCTCCGTTAATATTTTATATGCACGGTGGCATATCTCTACTTTCCGTTGTTTGGTATCCGCCTGGCCTTTTTCATCAAATGCCATTACAATTACAGATGCACCATAACTCTGGCAAATGATAGCTTGCTGAATAAATTTTTCTTCTCCTTCTTTCATGGAGATAGAATTTACAATGCATTTTCCTTGCACACATTTTAATCCGGCTTCAATGATTTCAAATTTGGAACTGTCAATCATGATGGGAATCTTTGCAATATCCGGCTCACTTTGAACAAGGTTCAGGAAAGTTGTCATTGCCAGTACACCGTCGAGCAAAGCATCATCCATATTTACATCCAGCACCTGTGCACCATTTTCTACCTGTTGGCGGGCAACACTGAGTGCTTCTTCATATTTATTTTCTTTGATGAGTCGTGCAAACATTTTAGAACCCGTAACATTGGTACGTTCACCCACATTTACAAAATTTGTTTCGGGGCGAATAACAAGTGGCTCTAATCCTGAAAGACGTAAGTAAGGATGAATGATAACTGATTCCGGCATTTATGTACTCTTTTTTACCAGTACGTTGCGGATAACAGAAAAATTATTGATTATTAAAATCAAGATCGAGAGTATTAAAAGCAGTTTAGCCATAATAAAAAGGGTTCGGTCTATCTACGTTACCCAACTACGCTAAAGCTTCGTTGGATAATGATGCTTCGATTGATAAAGCGGCTAAAATACAATCAATAACTCAATTCTTCTAGTACTTCCGGCAATTTTCTTGGTGTTATGTTTTTAACGTGTTCAGCAATATGTTTTATATGATCCGGCGTGGTGCCGCAGCATCCGCCTACTATGTTTACAAATCCATCTTTTGCCCAATCTTCCAGGTAATGAGCTGTGTGTTCCGGTTGTTCATCATACTCACCCATTGCGTTAGGCAAACCCGCATTGGGATAGGCTGATACATAACAGGAAGCAATTTGTGATAACTCCTCTATATGCGGACGCATTTCTTTTGCACCTAATGCACAATTTAATCCGATGCTTATAGGTTTTGCATGCATAACGGATGTATAAAATGCTTCGAGTGTTTGTCCGCTTAATGTTCTGCCGGATGCATCGGTGATAGTGCCACTGATCATGATTGGCAGCCCCCCCGCCCCCCGAAGGGGGGATTCAGGAAAGTCGTTTATATCACGGAAATATTTTTTTATTGCAAAAATTGCCGCCTTTGCATTTAGAGTATCAAATATGGTTTCTATTAATAATAAATCAACACCGCCATCTACCAATCCTTTTACCTGTTCATAGTATGCAGTTACTACTTCATCAAATGTTACAGCACGGTAACCGGGATTGTTTACATCGGGTGAAAGCGATAAGGTTTTATTTAATGGACCAATTGCGCCAGCAACGAATTTTGGAATTTGGAATTTGGAATTCGGAATTTGTTGGTAATATTCCTCTATTGCTCTCCTGGCACATTTTGCAGCAGCAACGTTTAATTCATAAGCCAGTGACTGCATTTCATAATCGGCCATTGCGATCGTTGTACTGCTGAATGTATTGGTTTCAATAATATCTGCACCGGCATCGAGGTATTGTTTATGAATAGCCGTAATGATTTGTGGTTGCGTGATGCTTAATAAATCATTATTGCCTTTTACATCGCAATGCCAGTTTTTAAATCTTTCGCCACGATAATCTTTTTCCTGCAGCTTATACTGCTGTATCATAGTGCCCATGGCACCATCAATAATAAGAATGCGTTTTTCGAGTTCGTTTTTAATGTCTGGCATAAAAAAGCATTGAGCTGTTAGCTACTAGCTGCGAGCTGTTGTTTAATAGAATTACAGATGTACAAGTGTGCGACCTGCCTATGCCGAAACGGCTTCGTGCAGGCAGGCGCAACAAAAGTTTAATAGCAGCTCATAAGCTGGTTATCAAAAAAAATCATTGAACAGAATAAACGACTGGAAACTGTAAGTGAAGTTTTCAACGTTTATTAGTTCTGTGTAAGGCCGAACAATAAACAAATCCACCTGTAATGCGGCTTCAAAGTTAAAGGAATAAGAGATAGTGTTCAAATACAATTTGAAAACCTCACCCCCCAGCCCCCTCTCCGGAGGTAAGGGGGAGAAGCT
>JANOFP010000017.1:0-3215 GCA_031413675.1 Bacteroidota bacterium | reverse complement strand
TAAGAAATGGAAACAGGAATCTCCCCGGCCCTTTTACAAATAACCTGAAGTAGAATCTGTCCATACGATTTTTGTTTAAAAAATGGAGCAGTACTTAAAGCCACAATGCGTTTTTTTATGCCATCTATTTTTTTTACAAATTGATTTTTGCTTTGTTGATAATTATAAATATTCGTTCTTGCTTTTTCAATTTTTGAATTATAGTACTCCACTAACCGCAATACTTCGGCACTTGTTACTGTTTTATTGCCCGTGTTGTTAAACGTTGCTTCAATCAATGTTCCTGTTTTTTGTAAAACTTCCTGTTCTATAATAACCATGTTTTCAATCCGGCTGATGTCATTTCGTATTTGTTCAATACTGTCTTCTTTTATTACAACAGCTTCGGGTTTTATAAAAACCGGAGCAATTGGGGTAAAAAGGTTGTAACGATGAGAAAGTAAAGTCACATCTTCCGGAACACTAATTTGAAGACTGTTTAAATCTACATTTGTTCCTAATTGATTTATCACAATCACTTTTGTATGATTGTTAATTCTGATTTTTGATTGATGGGTAAGTTCGGCTCCATAACCAAAATACACGGTGGCATTGGAAATTTCAGCTTCCCCTCTTGCGGTATCGCCTGAATTTTGTGCCTTCACATTTATAACTGCTAATAAACCCAGGCCGAAAAATAGTTTCTGCATAATATTTATTTTTTATGAGGATGCAGCCGAAAGAATAATTACATAAACAGTTCCCTATTTTTGTTACCTCCCGGCAAACAGGGATTATTCATGGCTAAAACAAAGACAGAAGACACACCTTTAATGCAGCAGCACAAGGCTATTAAACAAAAATATCCGGATGCCATTCTGCTTTTTCGTGTGGGAGATTTTTATGAAACCTTTGGTTCGGATGCCGTTATTACATCACAAGTGCTGGGCATTACACTTACCAAACGGAATAATGGTGATGCATCGTCTTCTCAATTAGCCGGGTTTCCGTATCATGCACTCGATACGTATTTACATAAATTGGTAAAAGCCGGTTATCGTGTTGCTATATGTGATCAACTCGAAGATCCAAAACTTGCGAAGGGAATTGTAAAACGTGGCGTAACGGAAATGGTAACACCCGGTACGGCGACCAACGATAAATTACTCGAACATCACAGCAATAATTTTTTAGCCGGAATTCATTTTGGTGAAAATGATCAATATGGCTTAGCGTTTCTCGATATTTCTACCGGAGAATTTTTTATTGCTGAAGGTGACCGGGAGTATGCGGATAAATTAATTCAGGGATTTAAACCCGCTGAAGTTATTTTTCAACGACACAAGCAAAAATTATTTAAAGAAAATTTTGGTTTAAAAACCTACAGCTACACATTAGATGAATGGGTATTTACCGAAGCCTATTCTGAAGATTTGTTATTGAAACATTTTCAAACTCATTCGTTAAAGGGTTTTGGTGTGGATGATGAAAAAAAAGGATTGATTGCCGCCGGTGCAATTCTTCATTATTTAAAAGAAACGGAACATCCCAATCTTCAGCATATCACTTCGCTTCAGCGGATAGATCGGGATGATTTTTTATGGATGGATCGGTTTACAATCAGGAATTTGGAATTGGTAACTGGTAATTCGGAAGGAAACCATACACTCTTGTCGGTGTTAGACAACACAGCATCACCGATGGGTGCCAGATTATTAAAACGCTGGATCGTATTTCCATTAAAAAATATTCAGAAAATAAATGAGCGGCTTGATACCGTCGAGTTTTTTATAAAAGAAACGGATCTGCGCAATAAAATTTCGCAACATATCCGTCAATGCGGCGATATTGAACGATTGGTTTCAAAAATTCCTTTGAAAAAAATTAATCCCAGGGAAGTTTTGCAATTGGCAAGAGGTTTGAAACAAGTGGAAATTATTAAACAGCTTTGTTTAAGCAGTTCCAATGAATATTTAAAACGCATGGGCGATGCGTTAAACCCCTGTCCTTACATTGCAGAAAAAATTTTTAAAGAAATAATTGATAATCCACCGGCATTGGCTATGAAAGGTGGAATGATTAATAGTGGCATCAGCAATGAACTTGATGAACTGCGAACAATTTCTCACAGTGGTAAAAACTACCTGATACAGTTACAACAAAAAGAAGCAGAGGCAACCGGAATCAGTTCTTTAAAGATTGGATTTAATAATGTGTTTGGTTATTATCTTGAGGTTACGCATTTACATAAAAATAAAGTACCGGTTGAGTGGATGCGCAAACAAACCCTTACCAATGCAGAACGCTATATAACTCCCGAATTAAAAGATTATGAAGAAAAAATTACGGGTGCTGAAGAAAAGATTCTAAAATTAGAATTGGAATTATTTGAAGCATTGCTGAATGAGTTAATGGATTATTTACAACCCGTGCAAGCCAACGGAAACATTCTGGCTACACTCGATTGTATTACTTGCTTTGCAAATAACGCAATTCAGTATCACTATCGCAAACCACAATTGCACACAGGAAGTGAATTAATAATTAAAGATGGCCGTCATCCGGTGATAGAAAGAAATCTTCCGGTTGGTGAATCGTACATTTCAAATGACCTGGATTTAAATAAAAATGATCAACAGGTAATTATTCTTACCGGGCCGAATATGAGTGGTAAATCTGCATTACTTCGCCAAACGGCCCTTATTACATTAATGGCGCATACGGGAAGTTTTGTACCTGCGGCTGAAGCAAAAATTTCATTAACGGATAAAATATTTACCCGGGTTGGAGCATCTGACAATCTGAGCGGCGGCGAATCTACATTTATGGTAGAGATGAATGAGACTGCATCTATCATTAATAATCTTACCGACCAAAGTTTGATTTTGTTAGATGAAATCGGAAGAGGTACTTCTACCTACGATGGTATTTCCATTGCCTGGAGTATCGTGGAGCATTTACATTCATCTATTCATCAGCCAAAAACTTTGTTTGCCACACACTATCATGAATTAAATGAACTGGAAGAAAAATTGACTCGGGTTAAGAACTTTCATATCACCAACAAAGAGGTTGGCAATAAAATTATTTTCTTGCGAAAATTAGCAAGAGGTGGTAGTACTCACAGTTTTGGTATTCATGTAGCAAAGATGGCGGGCATGCCTCCTTCTTTAATTAACAGAGCAAATGAAATATTAAAACATCTGGAGGCGATTCATGAAGACAACCGGGAAGAC
>JANOFP010000016.1:0-3089 GCA_031413675.1 Bacteroidota bacterium | reverse complement strand
TTTGTAAAAGTGGAGAAAGACAGACTACCTGAAACTTTTCCGTTGATGCCGGTGGATACGGAGTTTTTTAAGTTGGTAATAGGTTGAAAGGAATGGGAAATGTTGATAACGTTTGATAGTAAAACTTTACACTTTAAGGTTTATCCCTTGAGCAGGGACAAAGAAATAACTTAATATAGAATGAGTGACAATAAGCATATATCAAAATCGCTTTTCTACGAAGTAATTGAAAAGCGGTTGATAAGATACAAAGAGGCTATTATGGGAACTAAAGGGGTTCAAGGAATGGAAATGGCTATGTCGATTGCAATTCACCATAACATGGAGAGTTTAAAACGTTTTGATACTTTAAATTCTTTATTTGGAATTGGCTTTTGGGGTTATGGGATAAATAGTATAAGTGATGGTGTTGAGTCTCATACAAATCATGATGTTGAGGTCATAAGAAGAATCCCAGGATTAAATAAACATCATGAAATTTATAGGAATTTACTATTACTTTCATTCAAAATAGAAAACGACTCCTTGTATGTTAGTACATTTTCTATTGATTCATGTAGTGTCATATTGAATTCAAATATTAATAGACGATATTATTTGAAAAATTTTGAGAATGCAGTAATGAGAATTCGCCCCAATTCAATTCTTGTAGATTTTATATTTAAAAATGTTGAAAAGCCAATTTCCTTCCAAATAGATACGTATCATTTTGGGGGTAATAATCTAAGTGGTGAACAGTTGGCGAAGTACTACATTGATTCGCTGAAGGAGATTTCAAGTAAGTTTTCGCTTAACAAAGAGTTAGCGAATACTGGTGAGCAAAAGCTGAATGAAGAAATTGCAAAAACTGAAAAAAGGTTGCGAGAGGTTGTTGTTGAAACCCTTTGTCAAAAAATGGAAGAAAGGGAGTATGAAATGCTGATAACAGGTGAAGTGAAAACCCAAATCAGGAACAGAATTAAAGACCATGTTGCTTTACACCCCAATTTACAGGTGAGTGATTTTAACTCTATTGATAGAGCGATTCAATTCTGTGATATTGACCATCTAAAAAAAATTATTATAAAGGATATTTACTGGAATCATTTTGAAAATATGTTTAAAGAGAAAGAGAAGGTTATAAAATACTTTGAAGGGTTTAATAATCTTAGGAAGGCAGTTATGCATAACAGAGAGGTGAGTATGCTGGTTAGACATGAAGGCAATGCTGCTATTGAATGGTTAAATATGGCACTATTTTAAGAGGCTGATTCGCTCAACAGAATTACCGAACCCTGAAGGTCTCATGTATGAGAATGATACCTTTAAATTAAAGAAGGGTCCTGTAAAAGTGTAAATTGAAGGTTGAGTAAAAACTATCAATCACTTTAAAAAACAGAGACCCATGACACAAGTTAAGAAATTAGATTTTAGTGGCACTACCATTTATTGCGGTGTAGATGTACACAAAAAAAGCTGGCGGGTAAATATTTCGGACAATGAATTTGAGCTGGAAGACTTTACCCAGAACCCGGATGCAGTTCTTTTACATAAACATTTAACCAGACGTTATCCCGGTGCTAATTACAAGATAGGTTACGAAGCAGGCTTTAGTGGCTTTAGTATGCAGCGTAGTTTATCGGGTGCTGGTTGTGAATGCTGGGTGGTAAATGCGGCAGATATTCCAACATCTGATAAAGATAAAAAGCAGAAACAGGATAAAGCAGATGCCCGTAAATTGTGTACCTATCTTCAATCAAAAAAATTGAAAGGCATACACATACCTGATACTGAATGGGAACATGCCCGTACATTGGTACGCACCAGGGAACGCATTGTCAATAACCAAACCCGTTGCAAAAACAGGATATGGCAATTGCTTCATTTTAGCGGATTACCTGTACCTGCACAGCAAGAGGAAGGAAAGTACTGGAGCAAACGTTTTATTGATGGGTTGCAAAAAATGGATTGTGGTGGCAGTATCCACCTGCAGCAGTCATTGCAGTTACACATCAAAGATTATTTACAAACAAGAGGTTTGCTGCTGGAAGCAACCCGTGCTATCAGGGCATTGTGCAGGGAAGAAAAATATGCAGGGGATATAAAACTGTTGCGGAGCATACCCGGTATAGGAGAAATTAATGCTGCAGTGCTGTTGTTTGAGTTGCAGGATGTAACCCGGTTTAAACGCTTTGATCATTTATGCAGCTATGTTGGATTAGTGCCAGACACAGCAGACAGCGGTGATACAAAGCGAACCAAAGGAATTACACACAGGCATAACCATTACCTGCGTACTGCATTGGTGGAAAGTAGTTGGAGTGTGGTGCGTAAGGACCCGGCTTTGCTGATGAAGTACAAAGAGTATTGCAGACGGATGGAGAAAAATAAAGCAATCATCCGGGTGGCAAAACACCTGTTGTCAAGAATCAACTTTGTATTGAAAAATAAAAAAGAATATGTAACAGGAGTTGTGGCTTAGGCCCTGAAAGGTTTTTTAAGGAATAGAGGCTTCGAAAGTAATTGCACAAAAAAAGGTTTGGATAAACCAAACCTGAAAATTGAAGTATTACTTCGTCAGCCACCGGATGTATTCCTGGCAGGTTGCTCCTCAGCAGAGCCTGCTTCCGCTTAGTCCGGCAGCATAAAATTAAGTAACAGCTAAATAGTAACATAAAAAGTTCTTACCAGCACCCAATCGTTTAGTCGCACCTGCAGCATGAGGCGTAACAGCCAATAATGTCTGCCAGCCGAAGGATACGGGTGCATTTTAAAATTTGAAAAAGACCTTGCAGCTCCCGGGAGGCAACTCAAAGGATGACTGTTTATTGAAGTGTGCTTTTTATATAACTGTATAGCTAAAAAAATAAATTATAGAATAGCGTTTAACGATAAAAATAGTATTCAACCGGTGCAGCGTATCCTCATCATTGAAGAGTGCGACGCAACTGGGCTGATAGTAGCACAGATGCCGGGTAAATTATTCCTCCATCCTTTTCACATCCACCGATACTGTCAGTTCATGCGGGTTGCTGCTCATAATAACTCCTTTTAACGGAATGATGTCAAAATAATCACGGCCCCAGCCGATGGTGATATATTGTTCATTA
>JANOFP010000015.1:0-2098 GCA_031413675.1 Bacteroidota bacterium | reverse complement strand
TTATAGAAACATTTATTGCCTCACCATAAAATAAAAATTCATTGATCCGGAAATTTGAAACCCGAGCCTTTGATAGAGTTCAATAGCTCTCACGTTGTCTTCCCGCACATGTAAAAAAGGCTGTTGATTTTGCTGAAGTATGAGATGCAGTTGGTGTTGCAGTAAACTGTTCGCATAACCTTTTCCGGTATGATCAGGGTGTGTACATACGGCGCTGATTTCTGTAAAATTTTGTACATGCAATCGTTGACCCGTCATGGCCACCAATTTTTCATTATCAAAAATTCCGTAGTACGATCCAAATTGGATTGTGCCTGTTCCAAATGGGCCGGGTTTAGTAAGCTTAGCCAATTGCACCATTTGTTCTATATGAGTTTTAGTTAATGGTATAATGTTGGTGAACGATGTTTTGATTTCACTTCCCGGTTCATATACAAATTGCAATCCTTTTATTTCCTGTTGCAATTGCCAGCCTGTTGGTTGCAAAATTGGAAGAGGAGCAGCATATAAAATTTTGCGACCCGCAGAAAAAATGTCATACAGATCTGAAAATCCTTTTTCATAACCATGTTCAAAGCCGGCAAAAGGAGAAACCTGCTCATCAAAGAATTTTACATTGCCATCACCAAAACTAAGGTGCCGGTCGCCGGAGAGCAAAGCATGATAAACGGGGTTCTGCAATAAATGGTTCACTCTGTAAAAGTATCTGTATTTACTATGTTACAAAAATCATAACTAATAAGATTTCATAAAAAAAGAACAATCATATCATATGGTCTTAACGGGTTGTTTACGCAGAGTTAATCCTGCATGCAGATTTTTGCAGTATCAAATCAGTAATCAAAAACCTAAAATATGAAGTCTATCAAATTCGTGATCTTAAAAACAATGGTTCTTTTATTCTTTTCTTTCAGTACCGGGTACTTGTCTTTTTCACAACCCAATGCAATGCCTGATATGGAAGCAAGTGCCGGCAACAATGTCCAGTTTATCGCTATTGATAAGGATAACATGGTATTTGAACTCCGGTTTACAAACTTGCCTCCTAAGGGCTGCACATTGAGGATAATTGATGATGCAGGCGTTACACTGTTTGAGGAAATGCTTACAGGAGCATCTCATGCAAAAAGGTACAAAGTAGAAAGAAATGGAATGAGAAGCATTAGTTTTAAAGCAAACGGAAAAGGATTTTCATTTAACCAGTCTTTCAATATAAAAACTGAGGAGAAAATCCTGGTAACAGCGAATTAAAAATTATGATTTCAAAAAAGAAAGGCCGCTATATGCGGCTTTTTTTATTTTGATACGGGTACGAATAGAAGGAGGAAACAGTTGTTGAAAAAATTGTAATTTCACTCCATGAAACTTATTGTAAAACCCCATTCAAAAAAACAGGAGAAAGCCGTAAAGGATTTCCTGGATAACAATGATGTGGAGTTTACAGTGGTAAATGAAGAACAGGCCGCTTATAAAACCACTCCTAAAAAACAACTTACAAAAAAAGAAAAGCAGGTACTTGACAACCTTTCAGAGTCAGTTGAGTTTGTAAAAAAATACAGCCGGAATAAAACGAGGGTTAAATCCATTAATCAACTGCTGAATGAACTTTAACATCATTCCCACTCCACCATTTGAAAAGGAGCTGAAGCAACTGGCCAAAAAATATCCTTCTATAAAAAAAGATATGGCTGCATTGGTTGACCGTTTGCTGGAAGAACCCAAAACCGGAACACCACTTGGAAACAACTGCTACAAAATCCGGATGGCTATTAGTTCTAAAGGGCAGGGTAAATCCGGAGGAGCAAGGGTTATAACTTTTGTTCAGGTTATTGAAACAACTATTTTTCTGCTCTCCATTTACGATAAAGCAGATATTGCAAATATTTCTGACAGAGATTTAAAAGAACGATTGAAAAGAGTGAAATAAAAAAATATTTGAATCCCGTAATGCGTGGGACTAGCATCACCTGTTTATGTCATTCAGTTACGCAGGAACAGAAGTGTTGGCGATATTATTCTTCTTTGACATTAAATTCACGTTCATCCTTTTCGTTTAATTCTAAGATTCCTGTCCACAAGTGCAGGGACCTATTTTGTG
>JANOFP010000014.1:0-1885 GCA_031413675.1 Bacteroidota bacterium | reverse complement strand
AAGTGTTAGTGTACTGCCTCAGCAGCAGGTACAACGCCGAGTTGTTCCATTAATCCCATTTGATCAGCCAGCATCCAGTGGCTGACAATTTTATTATCTTCAATTTCATACCGGATCACAAATGGAAAGTCCACCGTTTTATGGGTTGGAGGTATGCCGCCAAGATCACCCAGGTGTGTTCCTTTCAACCGGGCCTGTACTATCACCCGATTCCCTTCGGCTGTCATTTCATCAATATAAACTTCATACAGGGGAAAGGCGACCTCAAAAAATTCTTTATGACTTATCAAAGCTTCATCGGTTATATACTTTTCCATTAATGCCCTGGTTTTGGGAACGCCGCTTAGAGCGTTTAAATAGTTAATAATAAATTCTTTATTTTTTTGTTGCTGTTCCATAAAATAAATTTTTATAAAGGTATATGCCTTTATACCCCTGTTGTTATCGCTTTTGTTGCAATTGTTTATTTGTTTGTTGCATTTGGATTGACCCGGCGAAACTGCGAAGGCGTCATACCATATTTTTCGGAAAAAACTTTTGAAAAATTACTTGGTGTGCCAAACCCCGTTTTAAAAGCTGCTTCACTTACAGACAGATCTGATGTTTCCAATAATTCTTTTGCCTTTTCTAAACGCATCGTTTTAATATAAAAACCCGGCGAATTGCCAGTTAATGATTTTAATCTTCGTAATAACTGTGCCCTGCTCATGGTCATGGCATTGCTCAGTGCATTAGCATCAAATCGTTCATCATCCATATTATCTAGAATGAATTTATTAATAGTACTAAGAAAAGCAGCTTCCTTGGGCTTTGATTCAGCTAACCTGGCAACAGGGTTATTTAATTTTGCAAAATGTGTTTGAATACCCCTTACAACTGAAGTATAATTAATTACACTTCCATTTATAGCAACAGGCGTGTTTATAGAAGGTATTAAGGAATAACAAACTTCAAAAATGGTTTCATTTGAGTTTGAAGAGAACAAGGTCACAGGCAAACTGCTGTTTTTTGTTATGGCCGTTACTATTTTGAGGTTTCTACCTGTATTTTTTATTCTCAGGGATATATATTTAGAGCCTGCTTTTTCTATTACCTCAACGCTTAAATAAAGCGTATTATTTTCCGGCATATAATCAATAATAGAAGAGATCAATTTTGTAAAGCCTGTTTGGAGCTCACTCTCAGAATAAGGAAGTCTTATTTCATTTTCACGGGCGGCAAAATCAAGCGTTATATTTTTTTTCTCTGCAAAAGGCTGTAGCTCCTGCAGCAGGTTTCTTAAAATGGTTATAATATCGGCTTCAGCGGGATAAATCATTCCGTCTTCCTTTCATTATTTAATTACAAGTTAGCTCTTAGCCGCTGTTGGTCTTCCAAAATCTTTGAGCGGCCTTTGTTGTGTGTTGTGTGCAGGCTTTGTGCCGTTTGCAAAACACCAACAAATGAATTAAGGACACCCACTCTTGCATCAATCAATCCCGATAATGTTCCAGGAAACCCCAGTTATCAATGCCCGTTTCATAAAACAACGCTGATGAATATTTATATTCTTCCGGCAATTTACACAATCCTGCCTTTACCGGGTTCCAGTGAATGTAATCCAGCTTCTGAAGGAAGACAGCATGGTTTCTTAATTCTATACTTAATGGATTACGTTTCCAGAACTGATATTCCCTGTCTTTTGCATCCACTTTAAACTGTGATAAAGCAGCAGGATGATTTTGCTGCAAATCTTTCTTTATCCTTTGGGCTGTATATTTTAAAAAATCTCTTTGTACGGCTTCAGGGTCAATATCCCATAACATTTGCCATATAAGGTGGATATGGTTATCCATTATAACAAAGCTGAAAAGCCTAATCCTGTTTCCGCCCGGAGTCTCCTTTT
>JANOFP010000013.1:0-7483 GCA_031413675.1 Bacteroidota bacterium | reverse complement strand
GCGCACTGGCCAGCACCGTGGCAAAAAACGGCCTCGATATCATTCGCGTCTATGGCATCTTCATGGGCGAGTTTGATTTGAGCATGCTGATCCTGTGGCAGATATATTCATATCAAGATTCTGTTCGCTGAAAGGAATTATTTTACTCTGTACCGGCCAGAAGTCATCTATTGGATGCCCGGTTTCCGGAGTAAATGCCAAAATATTTTTTGAACCATACAACCAATCATCCACCCGTCCATTCGCATTATATCCTAAAAGTTCAAAATCTCTTCCATATAGATATTTATTTTCATAAGTCAACATACTTGCTACACTTCTATAATGTGTTTCATTAAAAGTGGGTGAATTATTATATCCAAATGGAAGTAGCAGGTCATTGCCATACGAATGATTTGAAAAAGCAGTTGAAAGCTGAGTCGTATTTACAAAATTTCTCAGAGCTACTGTTTCAAGTTCTGAAGCAGCAGATGCGCCCCTGTATATTTCTGAAGACGGTGTGGGGCTGCTTCCAACATTATCATAACCCCAGAAATATTCTGCATTTCTATTCAGGTCAACTCCAAACGTACCATTACCATTATTAAAGCGGTTCTTTCTCCAAAAACCGCCACCATTAGGGTTTGTTGTTTGATTATAAACATAACCATCTGGATTTACACATGGCACAAAATAGAGTTCACGATTATTTAGTAAGCATGCAACTTCAGGGTCAGTAGCATATTGTGAAAGTATATACTGCATGTAATAAATAAGACTCATCATTGAAATCGGCTCTCTTGCATGTGTAAGCCCGGTATATAACACACCTGGTTCTTCGCTTTCATCAACAGTGGGGTTATCAGAAATTTTTACCATCCAGATTGATCTACCCTGAGCAGTTGTCCCGATACTTGACTTTATCGTAATTAAATTTGGATATAGAGTTTTCATTTCATCCAGTTCTGCCACCATCTGATCAAAAGTAAGATAACCACCCATGGACCCATAACTGAAACCCGGAGGGGTACCACCAGTACGTAACTGATTTTGATTTTGTAATTGGTCAGCTTTATTTCTTATCAAGAAATCAGCAGCAAGATCATCTGTAATAATTTCGATCTTTAAACCTGTTTGTTTTATTAATGCAATTTCATTTGCAGAAAAATCTCCGGTAATAAATTCAGGTGTTCTTTCGGCAAGTTCATCCAATGCAATTCCTTTTATAAGCAAAGAATTGAACTCAGATTTATTTGCATAAACTTTTACCCGTGAATACTTTTCTGTTTTTTGAGCAAAGCCTGTTTGAGGAGCAGTAATAGAAATACTGATGAGAATTAAAAAGATCAAGCGAATCTTTTTCATACTTAGTGGATTTTAAGAGTTATAAAATAAAATAAGGTTATGGTGGTTTACAGGCGGCTAATTTACTAAAATAATGTTTAAACTTCCTAACTAATTTCCCCAAAACAACAGCGGAGTTTTGTTACTTTCAATAATTGTCATTTTTTATTAAGAAGCTGTCTAGATTTGATTGTAAAGTTTTTCGTATGCTGTATCTGAACCACATAGACACATAAGACACATAGGTATTTCTATGTGTATTCTATATTTCTATCTGCCTATGTGGTTCAAAAAAACTAAATCTAGACAGCTTCTAAGATCCAATTGAGCTCAATCAAAAAAAATCAGATTTTAGCAGGTATAAAAAAAGGAGTTGAAAAATCAACCCCTTCTCTTTTTTATTATAAAATGGTTATTATTAACGGGTAATTGCCAGTTTGTTTGTAATTCTTAGTTCTTTGGTTACAAACTCTGCAATATAAATTCCGGGTTTCAGGTTCGACACATCTAAAGGGATTCTGTTTTCGCCAAACCCGATTATTACAGATTTACTTATTAAAGTTTGACCCGAGAGTGATCTGATTTTTAAAACACCAACTGCATTGCTGCCTCCGCTGAATATGAGAACACCTGTATTACTGATTGGGTTGGGTGCAATCGTCATCTCATTTTTTGTAAATGACAGATAAATTTGTTTTATATCACTATAACTTGATGATCCATTTTTTTCAACCAATCGTAATCTGTAAAATGTTTTTCCCGCTACGGTTGCATTATCAATAAAGGTATAGTTGGTTATCGTATTCGATGCTGATGCATTTTCAAAGCCAATCGTTTGCCAGTCATTTTGATTCAAGCTACGCTGTATTTCAAAACCATCAGCTTCATTGTCATTGATGGCACTCCATTTCAATTCTGCTTTTTTATTTTTTGTAAGCGTTACATTGAAATCGAGTAGATTAATTTTTAAAGGTACGTTCGTAGTAACAACAGGGTAATCTTCCACTTCACCATCATTATACCATCCGGTAGCATTACTGGTTGTCATGGCCGTACTGCCCGATACAAGACGAATCCTTAAAAAAGTATTTGCTGTACCATTCGGTATTTGCAAACCCAACCAGCTTAAAGTTACTGTCTGAGTTCCACTTCCGGTAGAAGGAACTGAAACAATTACACCTTCACTAGCCTCAAATACGCCATCTACATCATAGTCAAGCCATCCACCCAACGTAGCAGCAGCACCTGTATTATTTGTAACAGTTACTGTTTGTACATGATTGTAAACTACATTATTTGAGTTCAAAATAGTTACAGTACCAACACCTTCTTCATCTGTTGCATCACCCGATGCATCAGCCGAAGTATTTTTGCTCCACTCTCTGTCCCATACTGAACCAATCATCAAAGTAGAGTTATTACAATGCTTTTGATGTACTGCCGGAGAAAGAGCAACCGGATCATAACTTGCGGGTGCATCTCCAAAATCACATTTGGGTTTATAAGGATCGGAAGCATCACCCGCATTAGTTGACCATGCTGGTGAACAAGTGGTTGTAGTAACAGCAGTTGTTGCACCTCTTGTTCCGTTATTGTTATATACTGCAACCGCATTTCTAATCCAGTAGATACTTCCATTATAAGTTTGCCCTAATTGTCCGGCTGTTTGTGGTGTAGTAACGTTGTTATAGGTTGTAGCAGTACCCGTTTGCATATTATAATGAATGTATTGATCAGAAAGGGTATTAATAGTACCATGCGTTATCAGCGAGCCATCTTTAATAGTTATATCACCCCAATCATGAAATGGGCTTGCACCGGTAGCACCCAATGTTCCAAATACCTGCGAATACGTAGTTGCGTTTCCGGAACCATCAAAATCTATTTTCCAAACCATTGACTCTGCTCCAGTATAAGATCCTCCATTAAGACCTTCAATACCGAGATATAAAGCGCCATTGTAGAATGCAGCAGCTGCTAATTCCACGCCATTTGTAAAACACGGAATTCCATACGTAAAAAGATTTGGAATAACGGTACTGATTGTAACAGGCTCTGTATTAAGATCAGCTTTCTTCAACTCTAAATTCGTAACAGAAAAAGCCGAATTATCCATTACATAGTATAACCAGTGATTAACCGGATCATAAGCAAACGAATTCATTTTATTACCATTTGTACCAGGGTCAGAAAAAAGATAATCTGCCACTGCAGTAGCAGGGTCTACCATATATACATGCAGATTTTGCGGATTGGCTAAAAAATATGCTGGCTGATTTACCGGGCCAGTAAACGGTTCTGTGTAAGGTTGATAATAATTTACTGGAAAAGATGGATTGGCAAAACATGCTGAAATATCGGAAAGAAAAAAACCGCCATCTTCTGGTGAACCACCACCCGCAGTTGTTGTTTCTGAAACTGTTATTGTAAAACTTGTTACAAGACCTGCGATTTGAACATTGGCTGTACCTTCGTTAGAAGTATTAGCTACAGATAAATTATCTGCTTTCGCAGACGCATTTGTTGTACCACTTCCTGTTACGTTAACTTTAGATAATAATACAACTGTATCCATTGTTATATTAAGAGGTGTCGCACCATTTAATGCAGTTACTCTTATTCTTTGAAGCCTATCAATATCATAAAGCGAAAATTTTACATCCCGAACTGCAGTTTGAAATGAAAATGTCATTGCATAGGTAGCTGGACTAATTGCAGGCATAAATTTTACGTCCTCACCTACACCAAAACTAAGTGCCTCTCCTGTATGTGTTGTTACATCTCCCCAAATTTGGGTGGCACCTCCAATGGGCATTGAGTTGGTATTTGTAAATGTTACCCTGTTTCCGGAAACACCAAAATATTGTGTTTGTGCCATTGCTAATGTTACAGGTATATAACTAGCGGGGGGAGGAAGAACTGTTCCATAAGTTGATACACCAGCTCGATGCAAAAAATCAAGATAGTCCCAATTAATAGTATCCCTGGTATAACCGACAGCACATTGAGAAAAACTTTTTGTTGCGAGATTGAAAAAAAGAATTAAACCAATTAAAGATTTAATAATCATTTTTTTTCTGAACGGGGCAAACGGGTTTTGTAAAAGTAGTTTCATTTGGTATGGATGACTTTAATTCGAATGGATTGTGACTTACAAAGTAAATACAATCAATTTCTAATCTATAATTTTAAAACATTTATTTAATCAAATTATTATTCATTGTTAAAACTAAACTCAACTGAATCGTAACATTTCAAAAAATGTTCGTAAGAATGCGACAGTAAAAAGCCGTATTCAATATTTTTAATATTTGATAAAATACATGGCACAAAAAAAATATCCCGATAATTATCGGGACATTTTTTTATTTTTAAAAAATTGTTTTAATTAGTCGTTTGTAGTTCCACCAAGCCCCTGGAAGTAATACAAATTACAACCAGTTCTGCCACCACCTGTTTTAACCCATGCGGTTGCATTTAAGCTTATTGGAAATTCACTGCTGAAAGTAGCTTTGTAATAAGTTGGCGCACTACCAACAGTACCTACGTTAAATTTCAATACATCTACTCCTGTACAAAAACGGATAGAAGGGTCACGTTCTATTTCTACAGCAAGTGTGTACCAGGTAATTCCATCAAAACTGTACTCTGCAGATACAAATGCCGCCTCTGCTCTAGCGTTTAATGGAATACTCCAATGGCTTACATCCTGTAAGGTTCCGTTTTCGCCATTTCCTGGATTTGGGTTAGTTAAACTCCAGATCCATTGTTGTTGATTGGTAGCAGTAAGGTTATCAGTACTCAAACGTGTAATTTCATAACCAGTTGCAGTAGTTTTTTCTGCATTCTTTGCATTGTTGAATGAAGAAAGTGTGATTACAGAAGCAAATACTGCTGCAGTCAAAATTGATTTTTGGAAAAAATGTTTCATTGTTTTGTTTTTTAGGGTTGATTAAATTTTGGCTTATATGGCCTTTGTTAAAAAAATTGAATAATTGTTTTGTAATAGGTTACCAGTCGGATAAACTGACTGATTAATAAATTGCGAACCGCAAATAGAAGGTTGATTACTTAAAATAATGTTGTCTAAAAATTGACAACTGTGGATTGAGTTGACTTTCATAATTGGGTACGTGATTAATTCTGTAACGAGTGTAAATGTATAATCCACTTTCGGAATCTCATAACTTTTTCACGAATATTTTCTAAGTAGAATGTATTTTCTTTAAATGCGATTACGCTATACCTGTTTAAAAATAGCTTGGTAAAATTACGAGAATGATTTTTTTTTAATTGCAGATGTATTCTAAATCAATTGATAGTGTAAAATATTTATTTAAAAAAAATGCAGATCAAATAATTATTTTTTATCAAAAATTATTTCAAAAAAAAAGATTGATTTTAAAATCAATCTTTTTAAAAAAGCAGTATCGTAAATTAACTAGTCAGTATACGTTCCCAAGCCTGAATAATAGTATGCATTGCAACCCTGAAGTCCACCACCTGTTTTTATATAGGATACAGCATAGGGGTTTATAAAAAAATCTCTATCGAAAGTTGCCCTGTAGTAAGCAGGAGCGGAGCCAGAAGTTCCGTTTGCAAATTTCAATACATCTGCCGTAGTGCAAACTCTGATAGAAGGATCTCTTTCTATAACAATTGATAAACTATTCCAGGTACTACCATCTGTACTATACTCTGCAGAAATTAAAGAAGCTTCTGCTAATGGACTCAACGGCAAACTCCAATGACTTACATCTTGCAATGTATTATTGTTTCCATTACCCGGATTAGGATTGGTTACGGTCCATGTCCATTGTTGATTAGCTCCAATCATAACAGCACTCTGAAGCGTAATTGTGTAGGCGGTAAAAGCGGGTTTGATTTCTTTTTTTAAATGGGTGTAAGAGAAAATTGTTAGTAGCATTAAACTGGATACAATCAGACTGAATGTTTTTTTGAAATTAATTTTCATCATAGCTTTTGGTTTTTAAAAGTAAAAAATCAAGTATCAAATTTTAATTTGAAGTTACAACTTTGGAAGAAATAAATGTTGAATTATTTAAGTGTAAAAACTGCAAATGCAATTCAATTAAATTCAAGTTAAGTAGATATGCTACTAATAAAGAGAAAATAAGTATTTAAGAATTTTAAAAAAACTAAACGAGGCTTGCATAAAAAATATTTATGCATAAAAAAAGGCTGTCTTTTAAGACAACCTCTTTTTTTCAATTATAATAATGGTTAATCGTTTCTTGTTCCTGTTATCACACTACAACCAATGCCAGAATACATGTACGCATTGCAACCTTGTAAGCCGCCACCTGTTTTTATGTATGAATAAGCTAAGGGATTTACAGAGAAGTCCTGGTTAAAAACAATTCTGCAATAAAGTGGTGCAGTACCGGAAGTGCCCACATTAAATTTTAGTACATCTTCTGAAGTGCAAACTCTGATGGAAGGGTCACGGTTCATATCTATAGATACACTGGTCCAGTTAATGTTATCATAACTGTACGCGGCATATACAATTGATGCTTCAGCTGTAGGACATAAAGGCAAACTCCAATGACTTACGTTTTGTAATGTGCCGTTACTGCCATTTCCCGGGTTTGGATTAACTACGCTCCAGGTCCACTGATAATTACCATTTATAGCTTCTTTTCCCAGTAATGTAATTGTGTAAGCAGATACGGGTGGAGTTGATTTCTTTTTTAAAGAACTAAAAGAAGAAAGGCCAATTGTAAAAACTGTAATTGCAGCCGAAAGAAAAAGTGTTTTGTTAAGTTGCTTCATAGGTATTGTTTTTTTTAGGGTAAAAGATTTTGATGCTGATGTAAATGTAGAAACAGGAATTTGAAATTCAAATGAAATTCGAATGATAATACACTTAGGAAATTGTAGTAGCAAGATTTAGTAAATATTCTACTAATTATTATTTTTAAAAAGAAGTAATACGTAGTTGATTTGAGAAATCTATTTTTTGAAATAAAAAAAGGCTGCTTCAATAGCAGCCTTTTAAATTAGTTATTAAAAGTTAACTTAGTCACGTGTAGTACCTAAGCCAGAGAAATAGTAAACATTACAACCTTGTAAACCACCACCTGTTTTTATCCATGATGTAGCATATGGGTTTAATAAAAAATCTGTACTAAAAGTA
>JANOFP010000012.1:0-2021 GCA_031413675.1 Bacteroidota bacterium | reverse complement strand
AAACATCGTTTTGATTGTAAGCCATGACCGTCACTTCCTCGATGCTGTATGTACACATGTAACTGATGTGGACAGGCAGAAAATAAAAATATTTACCGGCAACTATTCTTTCTGGTATGAAAGTTCGCAGTTGATGGCGAGGCAGATGGGCGATAAGAATAAAAAAACAGAAGACAAACGCCAGGCATTAATTGATTTCATTGCACGATTCAGTGCCAATGCATCGAAGAGTAAACAAGCTACCTCCCGTAAAAAAGCATTGGAGAAATTAACGATTGATGAAATAGAACCTTCTTATAGAAAATACCCGGGTATTATTTTTCAACCGTTGCGTGAAGTTGGAAACCAGATTTTGAATGTAGAAAAATTATCGAAGTCAGTTGACCGGCGTATCTTATTTAACAACGTATCTTTTACCGTTAACAAAGGCGATAAGATTGCATTGTTGAGTCGTGATCCGCTGGCGGTAACTAATTTCTTCAACATCGTAACTGCGAATGAAGCAGCCGATAGTGGAACATATGAATGGGGTACTACCGTAACCAAAGCTTATTTGCCCATCGAGAACAATGTATTTTTTAAAGATGGCGATAACCTGATGGAATGGCTTCGCCAATATGTACCACCGCATGTAAAAGATGTGGATGAACCTTTTCTTCGTGGCTTTTTGGGTAAAATGCTTTTTAGCGGCGATGATATTATGAAGCTGACAAATGTATTAAGTGGTGGAGAAAAAGTAAGATGTATGCTGAGCCGGATGATGCTGCAAAATCCGAATGTGATCTTATTAGATCAACCAACTAACCATCTTGACCTGGAAAGCATTCAGAGTTTTAATGAACAGTGTACAAACTTTACAGGGATTGTTTTATTAACAAGCCATGACCATACTTTTATGCAGACTGTGGCTAACCGGGTAATTGAATTAACTCCCAAAGGAATTATAGACCGGTTGATGGAGTTTGATGAATACCTGGCAGACGAAAGGGTAAAGTTGATTAGAGAGGAAATGTATGCGTAATTTTTTTAAAAATATTCAATAAGCAATATTCGATATTCAATACTCAGGTATTAAAGTAAAAATTATTTTTCGCAATCAATTTTATTCAGCACCACAGCTTGATTAAAAGTCAGTGCATTTGGATTTTTAAATATTGTTTTTCCATCTTTTTCTTCAACCTCGCCATACCCTTCAATAAAATTATCTCCTATTTTTTTAAAAGCTACTTCTCGTATAGATTGTACTCCTTCTGAGAAAAATATATAGTCGGCAATTATCAAATCACCCTTCATTACTCCTTCAATTTTCCCATGGTTTTTATCTTTCTGATAATAATTATAAGATAGTGTTCCGGATACTGTATCATTTATGAGGCTTGTTTTAAGAACGAGAGTGTCTTTGTTATTAGTCAGACGATAACAATCTGTAGAACTCAGCATGGATGGTGTTACATTCACTGTTGGCGATTCCTTTGGTTTGCTATTGCATGCAACAATAAAAGAAATACTACTAATAAGGAGTAATAATTTCATAGTTAAGCTGATTTTTAATTTGACTTTAAATTTTTATAATACAAAAGAGGCTTGGAAAATAAAACAAGGGTTTTGATAAATATCAAAACCCCTGTTTTACATTATTACATCGTTACTTCGTTTGTCCTTACTTTTTCCTTGTTATCGGAATTTGAATTTTTTCCGTCATCGTCAGGGCCATTGTCTTCAACATCTTCAGTCGCATCTTCGTCAATTATTTCCGGTTTTTTTACTTCATTCTCCTTACCAGCATCCTTATTCATTCTTAGATCATCCGGGTTTCCTTTTTTTGGAACATCTAAATTTGGAACTTCCGGATCAGTTTCTGCTCTTTTTTCATTCGGGTCTTTGGGATCAGGTTGTTTCTTGTTGAAATCCTCATTTGTTTTTTGCGTTGTCATTGTACCAGCTTTACCCTGGTCTGTTTGTTTATTTTCCATATTTATCCGGTTTAACTTGTAACTGAATTGTTACCATACAAAATTGAA
>JANOFP010000011.1:0-10141 GCA_031413675.1 Bacteroidota bacterium | reverse complement strand
CCGGTGGCGGAGATAACTGCTGGGTAATGGACCGTGATGGAAAAAATGCAAAGCAGATAACAAAAGAAGATTTCCGCTTATTAAATAATGGGGTATGGACACCCGATGGAGAATATATTATTGCAAGAAAACATTTTACCTCAGGACGTTCGTTGGGCGCCGGTGAATTATGGATGTATCATATAAGCGGAGGTAAAGGGCTACAACTAACAACCCGGAAAAATGACCAGCAGGATTTGAATGAACCTTGTGTGTCGCCGGACGGACGATATGTTTACTACAGTGAAGACATGTACCCTGGTGGTTTTTTTCAGTATAATAAAGACCCGAACAATCAGATATTTGTGATCAAACGATTTGACCGGGAAAAAGGAACCAGCGAAACAGTAACAGGTGGAGCAGGTGGTGCAGTGCGGCCTCAGATTTCAAATGATGGAAGACAACTTGCTTTTGTAAAACGTATCCGTACAAAATCGGTTTTATATATCCGAAATCTTGAAACAGCAGAGGAATGGCCAGTTTATGATATGCTTTCAAAAGATCAGCAAGAGTCATGGACCATTTTCGGAATTTATACAGGCTTTGCATGGTCTCCGGATGGTAAATCAATTGTTATCTGGGCAAATGGAAAAATTAATAAAGTAGATGTGAATGGTTATAATCAATCAACCGATATTCCATTTTTATGCAATGTCAAACAACGGGTTTATGATGCCGTAAGATTTAAACAAAATATAAACCCTGCTGAATTCAATGTAAATGTTATTCGGCATGCTGCCACATCGCCAGACGGGAAATGGCTTGTGTTTAATGCAGTTGGTTCTTTATGGAAAAAAGAATTACCAAATGGGAAACCGGAACGGATTACTAACGGAAAAGACCTTGCCTACCGGCAAGCAGGTTTTGAATTTGAGCCGGCTTTTACTCCTGACGGTAATTACCTTATTTATGTTTCTGCAAATGAAAGTACATCGGGTTCGCTTTATAAAATAAAATTGAATGACCCCACATCACCTGAAAAAATTACTACAGAAAAAGCGAATTACCGCACCCCTTCCTTTTCACCGGATGGCAAATGGATCGTTTTCAAAAAAGACGGCACAAATGATTTGATGGGGCCGGGTTATACTTCCAAGCCTGGTATTTATTCAATGTCTGCCAATGGTGGACCGGCAACATTTATTTCAGATAAAGGTAGTTCGCCGAAATTCAATTCAAGAGGAGATAGAATTTATTATCAATCGGGAGGAGGAACAACGATGAATTTATCAAGCTGCAAACTGGATGGCTCGGATGACCGCATTCATTTAAAAAGTACCTACGGAAGTAATTTTATTGTTTCGCCGGATGAAAGATGGGTTGCATTTATTGATTTGCATAAAGTTTATGTAGCTGCATTCCCTCAAACCGGAAAAACAATTGACTTAGGCAGCGGTACAACGGATTTTCCGGTAAAGCAGGTAGCAAAAGATGCCGGTTTTAATCTTCATTGGAGCAAAGACAGTAAACAAATTAATTATACATTAGGAAGCCAATATTTTTCAATCAATCTTGAAGAACGATTTGAATTTATCGCCAATAAACCAGATTCATTATTTAAGATACCAGAAAAAGGAATTGATGTTGGGTTATCAGTTACGATGGATAAACCAAAAGGAATGATTGCGTTTACCAATGCAAGAATAATAACCATGAATGGGGATGAAGTGATTGCAAGCGGAACTGTTCTGGTGGAGGGTAATATTATTAAAGCTGTAGGAAAACAAGGAGCTGTAAAAATTCCTGCAACTGCAAAAATTATTAACTGCAGCGGTAAAACTATTATGCCGGGGTTCATCGATGCTCATGCTCATGGAAATCATTTCAATTCCGGATTAACTTCAAAACAATTCTGGCCTTATTACGCCAATCTAGCATATGGAGTAACTACTATGCATGACCCTTCTGCAAATACCGAATGGGTATTTGCTCAAAGTGAATTACAAAAAGCAGGAATGACCGTTGGTCCAAGAGTTTTTTCAACCGGAACAATTTTATACGGAGCAGATGGAAACTTTAAAGCTGTAGTCAATAATATTGATGATGCAAGAAGTGCAATCCGCCGAACAAAAGCTTTTGGGGCATTCTCTGTTAAAAGCTATAATCAACCTCGCCGCGAACAAAGACAGATGATAATACAGGCAGCCAGGGAACTTGGAATAGAAGTAGTGCCCGAAGGCGGTTCATTTTTTTACCATAATACTTCGATGATTCTGGATGGGCATACTACCATTGAACACAATATGCCAATTGCAACTTTGCATGATGACATCATACAGCTTTGGAAAAATTCAGGAACAGCCTATACGCCTACATTGATTGTATCCTATGGTTCGGTAAGTGGTGAATATTACTGGTACCAGCACAGCAATATATGGGAGAAAAAAAGATTGTTGAACTTTACACCCCGAGCTATTATTGATACAAGAAGCCGTCATCGTACAATGCTGCCGGAGGAAGAATATATTAATGGTCATATACTGGTATCGAAAAGTTTAAAAAAGTTAGTAGATGCCGGTGTAAAAGTTAATATGGGTGCACACGGTCAGTTGCAGGGATTAGGTGCACATTGGGAAATATGGATGATGTCACAAGGTGGAATGAGCAATCACCAGGCTTTGAAAACTGCAACTATTAATCCTGCACAAAGTCTTGGATTGGATAATTGGATTGGTTCTATTCAGATCGGTAAGCTGGCTGATTTATTAGTGATGGATAAAAATCCTTTGGAAAGTATTTATAATACCGAAACGATACGCTATACCATGGTAAATGGAAGATTATATGATGCAGAGTCCATGCATGAAACCGGGAACTATAATAAACCCGCAGAAAAATTTTCATGGCAACTGTATAAAAATGCTGAATACTTACCACTGGTTGGAGAAGAAGCAGAAATTGGAAAATGTTTGTGTGGGAAACATTAATTTATTTTAAGAAAGAGAAATAGCCCATTCCAGTTTATACGGTTTTTCTTTCCCTTTGATACAGGTAAAAAGGAAACAGGTAATAAATGGCATATTGATGTCTTCATTCCAGTATTTTATTCCAACCGTTCCGCTTACATACGTTTCAGTTGTAGATGTATCAATTGCTTTTAAATCATTTGGTACGGCAATATTGCAGTATCCAAAATCAATTCTTCTGTCTGCCAATTTTTCTACCATGTCTTCCAGTAGTGTTTGCTTGTCGAATGTGGCGGTGATTTGAAGTGGCTTTTTCATAACCTGAGCTTTTACTTTAAACAATCCTGATCTTTCATTCACATTACCCATCTTCAACGGTTTGTTTTCGTTTGTCTGTATCTATGATGCAGCCAACAGTGCTTTAGTTAAAAAAGAAATGTGAAAATTCGCAGAGAATTGGGAGAATTACTAAGTAAAATATCAGATAAGCTGAAAACTGTCGCCATCAAACAATCCTTTATCGCTTAGTTTGAGATGAGGAATTACAAGCAATGCCATAAAAGAAAGGGTCATAAATGGTGCTGATAAAGTTGAACCCAATTCTTGTTTTACCATTTTATCAATAGCTGTATAGGCTTCAGCAACTTTATAACCATCTTCATTAGTCATTAACCCGGCAACAGGTAAAGCAAGTATAATTTCTTTATCATTACTAACAGCACTTACTCCGCCTTGTTTTTCTATCACCAGATTTACAGCTTTGCAAATACTTTCATCATCTACCCCCACTGCAACAATATTATGGCTATCATGAGCAACGGAAGAAGCAATTGCTCCTTTCTTTAATCCAAAATTTTTAATAAATGCTTTTGCAATTGGCACATTCACATAACGATTGACAACCACTATTATTAAAATATCATTTTTAACATCACTTTCTATTTTACCATCTATAATTTTTGGTTTAACAAAAAGCTTATTTGTAATAAGCTGTCCATCTAATGCTTCAATAACAGGAATTTCTTTTTCGTTGTTCCATTTAATTATAAAATTCTCACTCTCCTTATTCGTACACGAAAAATTGTTGATGAGTGAAGACTGATTGCTGCTGATTGCAGATTGACCATTTTCTGCCACCAACTCACCATTAATGTATGTTTTTACTACTTCAAATTTTTTTAAATCTTTTACGACTATAAAATCTGCCGCATCCCCTTCTCTTAATAAACCAATATCTAATGAATAATGATTCACCGGATTTACACATGCAGCATTTAATACCTTATATAGATCAATCCCTTTTGCAATGGCTCTTGCACATAAATCGTTTATATGCCCTTCCACCAAACTATCCGGATGTTTGTCATCACTACAAAACATGATCCTGTCATCAAAGTCATTTAACAAATCAATCAATGCTTCAAAATTTTTTGCAGCACTTCCTTCCCGTATTATAATCTTCATTCCATATTGTAATTTATCCAACGCTTCTTCTTTTGTAAAACATTCGTGATCTGTAGCCCCCCTAAATCCCCCCGAAGGGGGGACTTGAGAGTCTGGTTGTTGAGAGATTCTTTCTATATAAAGACGGGCTTGTTCACCCCTAAGCCCCGGCGCATGTCCATCTACTGGTTTACCTAACCTATGTGCCGCTGCTATTTTTTTTATTACTTCTTCATCGCCTTTCAACACACCCGGAAAATTCATCATCTCACTTAAATAATAAATATCATCTCTTGCCAGTAATTCGGTAACCTGTTCTATATTTAATTCAGCTCCTGCAGTTTCAAATTTAGTAGCAGGCACACAGCTTGGTGCACCAAAATAAAATTTAAATGGAACTGTTTGTCCATTTTCAATCATGAACTCCACCCCTTTCATCCCACATACATTGGCTATTTCATGTGGGTCGCTTACAGTTGCTACTGTCCCATGTACAACTGCCAATTTTGCAAACTCCGACGGAACCAGCATCGAACTTTCAATATGAATATGGCTGTCAATGAATCCTGGCAGGATATAATTACCAGGTTGATTTGTCGATTGGTTGATTGGTTTAACAGATTTTATCTTCCCATCTTCTACAGATATGGTTGCCGGATAAATTTTTTTTTGATGAACATCAACCAGATTGCCGTTTATAGAAAATGAATTCATAACCTTGATTTTGATAAAGGTAATTCACTAACTTCAATCCTTTAACACCAAAACACATGAGAAAGATTTTAGTATTAATTCCATTTCTATGCATTGTATTTATTTCATTTTCGCAAAAAACAAAATCAGTTGCCGCTATTCCAGTTGCAACAAATGAAGACGATCAACTTTTGTCAAAAACAAAATATCGTTTGATAGGTCCTTTCCGGGGAGGACGCAGCGCAGCAGTAGCCGGTAGTTATAAAACCAAAACCACATTTTACTTCGGCGCTACAGGTGGGGGTGTTTGGAAAACGACCGATGGGGGAAGCAACTGGAATAATATTTCAGATAAATTTTTTGGAAGCTCTATTGGCGCAGTTGCTGTAGCCCCCGGGGATGAAACAATTGTATATGCCGGAGAAGGTGAGAACTCAATGCGGGGTAATGTAAGTGAAGGACTCGGCGGTATGTGGCGTAGTGAAGATGGAGGCAAGAGTTGGAAAAATATCGGATTGAAAGATGGCCGACATATTATCCGTATTGTTATTCATCCAAAAAATCCGGATATCGTTTGGGTAGCAGTAATGGGACATTTATTTGGACCTAATGATGAACGTGGGGTTTATAAAACTACCGATGGTGGTAAAACCTGGAAGCGAACTTTATTTATAAATAATCAAACAGGCGCAAGCGATTTAGTAATGGAGCCAGGTAATCCTAATGTTTTTTATGCCGGCACATGGAGATTGATAAGAACTCCATACAGTTTGGAAAGCGGTGGTGAAGGCAGCGGCTTATGGAAAAGTAGTGATGGCGGAGAAACCTGGAAAAATATTTCAACAAATAAAGGATTGCCAAAAGGCACATGGGGTATAGTTGGTGTGGCAGTAGCTCCATCCAACACAGATAAAATTTATTCAATTATAGAGAATAAAGATGGCGGATTATACATGAGTGCTGATGGTGGCGAAACGTGGACACTTACCTGCAGTGATAATAATATCCGTCAACGGGCATGGTATTATACAAAAGTTTTTGTTGATCCTAAAAATGAAAACCGTGTGTATTGTCCCAATGTTGGTTTTATGCGAAGCAATGATGGTGGCAGAACTTTTCAATCCATCAATACACCGCATGGCGATCATCATGATCTCTGGATTGATCCGGAAGATGGTAACAGAATGATAGTGGCAGATGATGGTGGTGCACAGGCAAGTTTTGACGGAGGATCGAACTGGAGTACTTATTTAAATCAACCAACGGTACAGGTATACCGTGTAAGTACAGACAATGCATTTCCTTATCGTATCATGGGTGGACAGCAGGATAACAGTGCATTCAGAATAAAAAGCAGAACTTATGGAGCAGCCATTACAGCTACGGATATGGAAAATGCAGCCGGCAGTGAAAGTGGTTATGTGGTTGCAGATCCGCTGAACTATGATATTACTTATGGCGGAAATTATATGGGATCATTACAACGCCTTGACCATCGAACTGGTGAAAGCCGTGCAATAAATGTTTGGCCAATTGATAATATGGGTGCCGGGGCTGAAGCAGCCAAGTACCGTTTTCAATGGAATTTCCCTATTTTCTTTTCGCCGCATAATCCAAAAAAATTATATACGGCAGGCAATCATTTATTTTCAACGGAAGATGAAGGAAAAACATGGCAGATGATTTCACCCGATCTTACTACTAATGATAAAAAGAAACAGGCTTCCAGTGGCGGACCAATAACACAGGATAATACAAGTGTAGAATATTATTGTACAATTTTCACCGCAACAGAAAGTTGGGTAGAAAAAGATTTATTGTGGACTGGCAGTGATGATGGATTGATACATGTAAGTAAGGATGGAGGAAAGAACTGGGAAAATGTAACACCGAAAGATTGCCCCAAGGCGATGATGTGGAATTGTATAGAAGTGGATCCGTTTAAAAATGGTGCAGCTTATTTTATTGGCACAAGATATAAGTCGGATGATTTCAAACCCTATATCTATAAAACAGAAGATTATGGAAAAACATGGAAGCTGGTTGTAAATGGAATTCCTTCATTACATTTTACAAGAGCTTTGCGTGCCGATAGAAAAAAGCAGGGATTATTATATGCAGGCACAGAATATGGAATGTATATTTCTTATGATGACGGAGCGAACTGGAAATCTTTTCAACTGAATTTACCTGAAGTTCCAATCACTGATCTTGCAATTAAAAATAATGATCTCATCGTTGGCACGCAGGGCAGAAGTATTTATATACTGGATGATTTAACTGTAGTACAGCAAAAAAATGCTGGTATTTTAAATAAGAACCTTCATGTGTTTGATGTAAATCCTGCATACCGAATGCCGGGTGGTGGCCGTCGTAGCGGTGGTGGATTTGGCCCGGCAGCACCGTTGCGTAATGTGGGCACCAATCCGCCAAACGGAGTGGTGATAAATTATTACTTGAGAAATGTATCAGACTCCACAAAACTTTCTGTGGAAGTAGTGGATAAAAATAAAAAATCAATTAAAATTTTTTCTACAACATCACGTGATAATAAAATTGATGTAAACAAAGGCATGAACCAGTTTGAGTGGGATATGCTTTATCCCGTAGCAGAAAGAGTGGAAGGCCTGATATTGTGGAATGGATTTGTAGGCGGACCGAAAGCTGCGCCGGGTAATTATTTTGCAAAATTCAAATCAGGCAGTGATTCAACAGAAGTCCCTTTCATCATTGTCGCTGATCCGAATTATAAAACTTCTCAGGGGGAATATGATGAGCAATTCAATCATTTAATTACTATCCGTGATAAATCTTCAGAGATCATGAAGGCGATTAAAAATATCCGCGAGGTTCGTCAGCAGATGAATGATTTCAGTGCCAGGGTGGGTAAAGATTTACCCAAGGAAGTTAAACAGCAGATTGACACAGTAAATAAGCAAATGACAGCAGTGGAAGAAGCCTTGCATCAGACAAAAGCAAAGAGCGGACAAGATGTACTGAACTTCCCGATAAAATTGGATGATAAACTATCGAGTATATACAATGCATCATCAGCAGGCCAATCGGGTCTATCCAGACAAACCAAAGATGCTTATGCAGAACTGGTGGTACAGATAGATGAACAACTGAACAAGCTGAAAAAAATAATGAATGAGGATGTCGCCAAACTGAATCAACTGATACATGAAAAGACATTGCCGGTGATTGGGGTGAAGAAGGAATAGGCATATTTTATAAAACTGATCTTCAGCAGGCTGCAATTTTAAGAAGAGACAAGAGAAATACTGAAAGCATTTTATTTCAGCAACCTTGCAATCTTACTTCATATTGCCGCCTGTTTTTTGTAACTTACAGTATGGAAAAACCAAACCTGCGAAGGCAATTATTCTGGGATACGGACATGAGCCAGCTCGATTATGATCGGCATGTTTATACTATTATTATTCGTGTTCTGGAAAGGGGCAATATGGAAGAGTGGAATGAGATCAAACGCTATTACGGTCACGAAAAAATAAAAGAAGCAGCAATGCAGGCCAGGTATTTATCGAGCAAAATCCTTTCATTTGTTTCAAGTCTTTATAATATCCCCATAACACAATTCCGATGCTATACCTGGAGACAATCCAACCCGATACTTTGGAACTTCTGAAAAAAATTATGGGAGATTCCTATCTCAATAATTTCTGCCTTGTAGGTGGAACAGCACTCGCTTTGTATTATGGACATCGTATTTCAGAAGACATTGACCTGTTTTCTCAGCAAGACTATGATCTTACTGCATTGAAAGCTCATGTACAGAAAAATTTCGGAGCAGATATTTATTTTGAAACTTCGATTGGAATCCGGTGTATGATAGACAATGTAAAAACTGATTTTTTGAACTATCCTTATCCGCCAATTGATAAAGCAGTGACTAATGATGGCATCCGTTTACTGAAAGTTCCTGATATAGCTGCGATGAAACTTGCTGCCATTAATAACCGGGGCGCCAAACGGGATTTTTATGATTTGTATTTTTTGTTACAGCATTACAGTTTAAGACAGCTTGTTGAATTCTTTGCAAAGAAATTTAAAATCACATCCCTGTTTTCACTTTACATGAGCCTGACATATTTTAATGATGCAGAAATTGAAGCTGAACCAATATTGATAAAAGATAAAAACCTAGGCTGGCCACAGGTTAAAAAATTTATTGAACAGAAAGTGCATGAAGTGGTGAAATAACAGGGACCTTACCGGTGATTGGGGTGAAGAAGGAATGACAGGTTGAAAACAAGAAATTATGAATAAATTGTAAGAAATTCATACTATTCAAATAATGGGGGCTGAGCATTCAACCCCCATTATATTTCCACATTTTCAATTATTGTTTTACTTTTCTTACTGTAGTAGTACCGCCGCCATTCAAAGTAAGATCAACAGGTTTATTATTTTTCCATGCGCCTCTTGTAAAGTCAGGTACATCCACGGTTTTTGATTTTGAAGCAACAGATTTTTCACTCAAGGGTAATATACTGCTCCATGCCGCTGCATCATACACATCCTGATCAAGTGGTAAACCATTTCTTAAACAATCAATCAACCGCCAGTCCATGATAAAATCCATACCGCCATGGCCACCTACTTCTTTGGCTATTTCACCTATGTGTTTTACAATCGGTGGAGAATATTTATCATATAACTCTTTTAAAGCTTCAGGTTTTATCCAGCTATGACCAAAAGCAATACGCTGGGGTCCGGGCCATTTTTGTGCGGCGCCTTTGGTTCCACTGACTAAATGGATTCTTGAATAAGGCCGTAAACTGGAAACGTCATGCTGCACCATAATGTTTTTGCCTTTATTTGAACGGATCAGCGTGGTATTCATATTGCCACGGTAAGGTTTGTCAACGTATTCCTTAAAGAAATCATCCTTAGCAGCCAGGTCTTTTGCCATATTGTTCATGGTAAAGTCATTAGTGCTCATACTTACAAGATGATCAAACTTATCGCCCCTGTTAATATTCATGCACTGAGCAATGGGACCAAGTCCATGTGTGGGGTAAAGATTTCCGTTGTGC
>JANOFP010000010.1:0-2443 GCA_031413675.1 Bacteroidota bacterium | reverse complement strand
GTCCATATTACAAATATTACCCAGCACATGTACGGGCATTATACAACGGATGGTTCTTCCGTCTTTTACATAAAATAATTCGCCGTTCTTTTCATCGGTCTCATTTTCTAGAAACTCTTCCAGTAGATCCAAATCCATCTGCCAGGTTTTTGTATCCACATCTATTAAGATAGGATCGGCACCAGTATATTTAATGGAGTTGATACTGGCAATAAAAGTTACGTTTGGTGCGATTACATATTCTTCACTTTGTACACCCGCAAGTATGAGTGCTATGTGTAAAGCAGATGTTCCATTGCTGGTAGCAACACCATATTTACATCCGGCAAATTCTGCTACCATATTTTCAAATTTGGTAACATAAGAACCAACGGATGAAACCCAGCCTGTTTCAAGACATTCCTGAACATATTTCATTTCATTTCCAGCAATGTTGGGGCCTGATAGAAGGAGCATTTTACTTTAATTAAATGGTTAGTTGTATTGAATGCCTATAGTCTAAACTATTTTGAATAAATGATCATTACTTAATTTTCAATAACCAATATTCAACAAACAATGTTTTAGTCAAGTCGGATTGAATTGAGTGAGTGCTAATCAATTTGCAATATTAAATCTGCAATTTGCAATTGCTTAAATATTCCTGAACTTCTGCGAATGCGCATCAGTGATTAATCCGCTCTTCATAAGTTTAGCAATTTCACGAATGCCGTCCGGAACTTTCTTAGTGATCGTAAAGCCCAGTTCATTTTTTATTAAATCACAATTGACGCGGTAATCTCTCGGATCATCCGTTTTATCAACATAAATAACTTTTGTTTCAGGTAATTGTTTTTGAATTTCTTCCATCAGCATCCGCTTACTGTAATTTTCTTTTGTATCACCTACATTAAAAACTTTGGCTCTTACTTTTTCTTCGGGGGCTTCCATTACCATCACCACTGCTCTTGCCAAATCATCCACATGGCAATAAGGACGATTGAACTGCGGTCCCCAGATTTCCTGCTGGCCGGTTAAACAAACATTGCGGGTAAATTCATTGACCGTTAAATCGAAACGTATGCGTGGAGAAAATCCATAAACGGTTGAAAAACGTAAAGCGGTTGCACACATCTTCGTATTTTTTCTTTCGTTGAGAATATAGTTCTCAAATTTCACTTTCAGTTCAGCATACAAGGATACGGGGCGCAATTCAGAATTTTCATCAACATATGAATCGGGATCTGCCATTTTTCCATAATTGCTGCAGGTGCTTGCAAAAACAAATCTTTTTATTCCGGCTTTCTCCGCTTTTTCAAATAAGGACACAGATGCAGTATCATTTACTTCTTTTGCTTCATCAGAAAATTTACTACATGCAGGATCGCCAACGATAGCTGCGAGATGAGCAATATAATCCATGCCTTTAATTGCAATATCAATATCTGCATCATTCCGAATATCGCCTTTAACAAATTCGAAATTTGCATTCTGAGAAACATCAAATAATGCATCCCCGCCAAACTTTAAAGAGTCGACTGCACGAACATGATAACCTTTATCTAATAAAATACGAACCAGCACCGAGCCAATATAACCGGCACCACCTGTAACAAGAACTTTTTTCATCTGTATATTTTTATTTTAAATTTTTATGAGGGTTCCCAATTACGGTTTCATTATCCGAAATATTTTTTATCACTACAGTCCCTGCACCAATCATTACATTTTTTCCAATTGTTATCCCTTGTTTGATCACTGCATTGGCGCCAACAAAAGAATTTTCACCAACCCTTACATTGCCGCATAAAACTGCTCCTGGTGCAATATGAGCAAAATCCTCAATTATACATTCATGATCAATACTGCAGGAAGTATTGCAGATAACGCCATTTCCAATTTTCGTCAAAGGATTAATCGCAACATTTGCTGCTATAAATATACCATTGCCAATACTTGCTGATGCTGAAATAACTGATGAAGTATGAATGGCATTTACAGAAGTAGAAAGAGTTGAAATTAACCGTTCCGAAATTTTTCTTCTGGTTATGTTATCGCCAATTGCAATAAAATAATCATACATTTTTAATGAATCGATTACTTCTTTATCCGAATCTTTTCCAAGATATTTTAATGCAAAGGGGTTAAATAATTTTTCTTCATTATCACAATAGGCTGCAACAGCTCTGCTCATAGATAAAAAAATATCCACTGCAACATAGGCATGACCTGAGTATCCGATTAAAGCGATTAGTTTACTTGTGTTATTGGATTTCATTTATCAATTCAAAATATTTATCCCGTATTGCCTGATGAACAATTTGCTGGTCAAAATGGTTTTCAATTTTATTTCTTAATTCAACAGAGTATTGTTTCATCAGTTCCAGATGACTGATGGCAAATTTCAGCTTTTCTTTCAGATCTGCTTCATTTTTTACTTTAAATAATAATCCTGTTTTTTCAT
>JANOFP010000009.1:0-8915 GCA_031413675.1 Bacteroidota bacterium | reverse complement strand
GCCAAACGATGATTACGCATTACGCGAAGCATGTGTGTTTTATTTCTTTCATAGCCCGGGAAAGCTCCGAGTGAAGCTGCCATTTCAGCCGAAGTTTTGTAAGCTACTCCTGTCATGATAGCGGTAATGGCACCACCAAATGCGCGTGCTTTATCACTATCGTAAGGGATGCCGCTCACCATCAAAACAGAACCAAGGTTAGCATAACCCAATCCTAATGTTCTGTATTCATAACTTAATTGTGCAACTTCTTTTGAAGGGAACTGCGCCATCAATACTGATATTTCTAATACAACAGTCCATAAACGGCAATTGTACTCATATCCTTCTACATCAAATATGTTATTCTCCGTATCAAAAAATTTCATGAGGTTGGCTGATGCAAGATTGCATGCTGTATTATCCAAGAACATATATTCGCTGCAGGGATTCGATGCACGAATCAATCCACCTTCGGGACAAGTATGCCACTCATTAATAGTAGTATCGTATTGTGTACCCGGATCTGCACAACGCCAGGCTGCATATGCAATCTGATTCCATAATTCACGGGCCGGAACTTTCCGCATTACTCTACCATCCATTCTTCCTTTTAATTCCCAATCTTCATTATTATCCAGTTTTTCAAAAAATGAATTGGGTATGCGAACAGAGTTATTTGAATTTTGACCCGAAACGGTTTTGTATGCTTCTCCTTCATAGTCGCTGGCATAACCCGCACTAATCAATGCACTTACTTTTTTTTCCTCTTCTACTTTCCAGTTTACAAATTCAACAATTTCCGGATGATCCAAATCGAGACAAACCATTTTTGCAGCCCGGCGTGTAGTACCACCCGATTTGATAGCACCTGCTGCACGGTCACCAATTTTTAAAAAACTCATTAAGCCAGATGAAGTACCACCACCACTTAATTTTTCTCCTTCGCCGCGAAGATTAGAATAGTTTGTACCAACACCAGAACCATATTTAAAAATTCTTGCTTCCCGAACCCATAGGTCCATGATGCCACCATCATTTACCAAATCATCTTTTACACTTAATATAAAACAAGCATGCGGCTGCGGACGTTCATACGCTGATGTTGATTTTTTTAATTCACCATCTGCTGCATCCACATAATAATGTCCCTGTGGCTTTCCTTTTATACCATAACTTTCATATAAGCCAGTATTAAACCATTGTGGTGAATTCGGAACACACATTTGATTTAAGATGGAATAGACTAACTCCTCATAAAAAATCTGAGCATCTTGTTCGGAAGCAAAATATCCATAACGTTCGCCCCACACCCGCCAGCAATTTGCTAAACGATGTGCAACTTGTTTTGCTGATGTTTCTCTTCCGAGACTTCCATCCGATTGAGGAACGCCTGCCTTTCGAAAATATTTTTGTGCTAAGATATCTGTTGCAATCTGACTCCATTGTTTGGGTACTTCTACATTGTTCATTTCAAATACTACTTCACCACTTGGATTTCGGATAACAGAAGTACGGTAATCATATTCAAACAAATCGAACACATCTTTATCGCTTTTTGTAAAGCGACGATTGAATTGCAATCCCGCCATGCGGGATGCTGCTTTTTTACTTGCCATAACTAAAAAGAATTTTTTTGGGTTTTGGTTGATCCTGCTTTCAGGTGAAAGACCATAACGAAAGTATTTTTTGCAATCAGTATTTCCTATTTTCAAATATCCACAAAGGTGGATAAGGGATGTGGAATATTTTTAAATGCAAGCCAGTACTTCATTTCAGGGTTTATACACTTCAAATTAAGATTTTTTTCAAAATTTTTTTTGGAAAATTTGTTTATCAAGCTTAGTGAAATACAATGCTGAAACCTGATTGTATTAAACACCTTTCTGGCAAGGATTTAAAGCTAAGCATTACAATGAAAAGCAGGCTGTACAAGTGTTACATTAAATCGATTGGCTGAAAGGCTGAATGAATAAGGATTTAATAACAGAACGATAATAATTTTTTAACATACAAGTTTTATGAACTAAAAAAAATCAATTTCTCCTACTGGTTTCTTCGTTAAGAAAATTATTGATCTGGATGAACATTTTAAGGACGCCTGATCATTTCGTTTTATGAATAAAATTTGTTTGTTCTGACAAGTTGTAAAAAAAGAAGAGGCATAAAAAATAATATTCTATTTAATAAATTCTATAATTTTTATTTTAAAATTCTATTGATTCCGCATAATCGAAATCTATAAAAATGACTCCATAAAGTTTAGAATACTAAATCAATGATTGCAACAGGTGCCTGATTAAGTTTGCCGGCAAACAAGTAGTCGTAATTTTGCTTGTTTAAAATCATTTTTATAGTTATTCATTAAAGATGAAAATCGAATGGGTAAACCGGAAATATTTTCGCATTTTTGCAGGAATCCAACCGGACAGTATGAAGACAGGTATTTATCAATCACTGGAACAAAGAAAAAAGGAGGGACAAAAATCTTTTGCCGTACTTATTGACCCCGATAAGGCGGATAAGATTGTACTGGACGAACTGATTGAACTTTCTCTTAAAGCTAAGGTTGATTATTTTTTGGTAGGTGGAAGCCTGGTTATTTCCAATAATCTTGATGAATGTATTCAGCATATTAAAAAGAACTGTTCCATTCCTGTTATCTTATTTCCAGGTAGTCCATCACAAGTGAGTAAATATGCTGATGCGCTACTTTATCTTTCACTAATCAGTGGTCGCAATCCTGAATTATTAATAGGTCAGCATGTGGTATCAGCGCCGTTTGTAAAAATGAGTGGCCTTGAAATCATGCCCACCGGATATATGGTAATAGATGGTGGTGCGCCAACAACTGTATCTTATATAAGCAATGCATCGCCTATACCTGCCGATAAAAATGAGATTGCTATGTGTACAGCAATGGCTGGTGAAATGCTGGGTATGAAATTAATTTATATGGATGCCGGTAGTGGCGCAAAAAGAGCAATTACAGAAAACATGATTGAATCAGTTGCAAAAAATATTTCTATTCCATTAATAGTTGGAGGTGGAATTCTGGAACCAGAAAAAGCATATCTCAATTGTAAAGCTGGCGCAGATGTTATTGTTGTTGGCAATGCGATTGAAAAAAATGCTTCTCTGATTTCTGAGATGGCGGCTGCAGTACATTCGGTACCTGTTAAATTTGTTTAATGAACTAAGTAGGCTCTCTTATTGATTGCAATGCATAATAATATTACCTCAACTCCTCCACTTTCACCCTTGCCGGCGTATCCTTACCTGCCACAATTGTTTTTGAACTAATCGCAATTGATTTAATTATCTCCGCCATATTCACCATATCCAATGTTTCAATATGATCCGAAGGTTTGTGATAATTGGGTTCACTATCCATTTTAGAAGTGGAAATAGTATGTGCAGGTACACCGAGCCTTGCCAGTGTTGCATTATCTGATCTGTAAAAAAGATTTTGTGTTGTATAAGGATCCGGATAAAAACTAAAGCCGCTGCCTTCTAAATTTTTTTGAAGTATTGATCCCATATCTGTTTTTTCAAACCCGGTGATATATGCAGAATTCCTACCCCATTTACTTTCGGTGCCGATCATTTCTATATTAAACATAGCTACCACTTTTGCCGGGTCAAGCTGACGGGAAAAATATTGTGAGCCATAACCCCCTTTTTCTTCGGCAGTAAATGCAACGAAAATAATTGTCCGCTCATTATTATTTAATGCCTTAAAATATTTGGCAAGCATCATTACGGCAGTTGTGCCAGCAGCATCATCATTGGCTCCATTATATATTGAATCGCCTGCAATCGGTTTGCGAATACCCAAATGATCGTAATGTGCAGAGAAGATTACATATTCATCATTTTTGCTTTTGCCAGGCAATACGCCAACGATGTTTGCCAGTTTCAATTCATTTATTTCGTGTCTTGCTTCTACTGTAAAAATTTTTGGATCCTGAGTAGTCAATACAAATACAACACTATTTTCTATTTTAAATAATTGTCTTTTCAAATTTGCAAGCCGGTTAAAATTTTTTGTATAGGCTGTATCCACCAGTACTAAATAGTTTTTACCAGAACGGATAAATTTTTGTGCTTCGGCATTCAAATTTTTTCCGGCATCCAATTTTATTTTTTCATAGCCAGATTTTTCATTTATATACAAACCAGACTGACAGGTTATAACAATTACATTTTTTATTTCTACTTCCGCATTATCAAAATAACAGGATGCATTTGAAAATTTTGGAGTAACCATTGCAAAGTCCTGTTTGTAACTTCCATTCTTATTCAACGTTTGTAAACCAGCTTTTTTAAATTCTGAAGCAATAAAATCTGCAGCTTTATCAATACCGGGTGTGCCCGCTTCACGACCTTGCATATCATCGGCACTCAGTATTTTTTCTACCCGTTCTACTTCTTTCGCATTTAGAATTGCTTCAATAGGTTGTCCGTAAACGCCTAAACCCGATAGTATCAGAAATAGAATTACATTAAATAATTTCATTGGTTATTCAGTTAAAATTTCAAATGTATCTAAATGATTTTAATAATCATTACCGTTAAAAACTTAAGAGCTATTTTCTCAACTTTACAGATCTTTAAAACAAACAAGTTAATACTTATTAATAAGCTATCGAATCAAATGATTTTATTTTCATTTTTATCAGGATTCAGTGTAAATTAGAACCCGAATCGGATTTTTAAAAAAAAAGAAGCCCCGGCCAATCTGGCTCTAAAGAAAACCAATAAAATTCCATAAACAGATTTATTAAATCATGAAAAAGATAATACATCTTGTATTAATTCAGTTTCTGGTAACGGTTGTTTTTTCCCAGGATTATGGAACGGGTGATAACACAACAGATGCTGATTTAAAGAAATTATTAAAAGCCGCTACCCGATCCAGAGGCGACAGAACCGATCTGCCGGATTCTTTTTCTATAAAACAATTTGCACCTCAACCTCAAAATCAGGGAAAGCTGGAAACATGTGTGGGATGGAGTACTGCCTATGCTGCCAGAACAATTAGTTTTATGATAAAAAAAAATCTATCGCATCCAGACAGTATTAAAAAATATGTTTTTTCACCCGGCTATATTTATTATAAAATAAAAGACCCAGCCGATAAAAATTGTACAAAGGGGAGTAAAATTCAGGATGCGATGGAGGTAATGAAAAGCACGGGTACAATTTTGAAAAAAGAAGGCCTGGAAGATTGTATGATAAATTTTTCTAAGAAACTGGAACAAAAAAAAGCATCGCCCTATTTAATAAAAGACTATCAATTGCGCAATGAAAATCCCGGCTCATTTTCAGAAAATGATATTCTTGATCTCAAAAAAAGTATAACAGAAAAAAAACCCGTTGTTATTAGTTTGAAAATAGATGAAACATTCAGTAAAGTTTCCGCAAATAGCATATGGTCACCATCATCAGTTGGTCGTGGTCATGCCATGTGTATTGTTGGATACAATGATAGTATTGGCAATGGTGGCTCTTTTGAAGTAATGAATAGTTATGGTACCAGCTGGGGCAACAAAGGTTTTTTCTGGCTCGGTTATAAACAATTGCTAAGTTATGGCAGATACGCTTTGGAGTTAATGGATTCCGAAGCACCAACTACAAGAGGAAATAGATTTCAAAACCTGGAAATAGCCGGGAAAATTGAATTTTTAAAAGTAGCTGGCAGATGTGCTGATGGCAAAAAAACAGCTATCTCTGTAACCGGACCAAAAATAAATACAACAGGAATTATGGTACAGAATAACAGGAATAGCGAGTTTAATTTATACCGTTTAAACGACACTCTTCTAAGTAATACAAAATTTCAAATAAGATTCAGCGCATCCACACAATCGTATATCTATATTTTTTCTCAAGACGATAAAAATACTATTTCAGAATATTTTCCTCCAGAAAATAGTACGATTAGCGCTGCCATAAATTCGCCAAATACAAACTATTATTTACCGGACGAAAATAGTTGCGGACTTCTGACTACTCCGGGAAAAGAAAACATCTGTATCTTATACAGTAAATCAGAAATAAACTTAAAAGACTTGATTCAAATCATTAAAGTAAAAAAATCAACTATTCTTGAGTCAGTAAAATTTAAATTGGGAAAAAGGCTGATTGATGTAAGAAAAGTTGATTTTAATGAAAAGGAAATAATATTCCGGGCACCGGCTGACGAAAATTCTGTACTTTGTTTTTTTGTTGAAATGGTTCATAACTAAAAGCAATAAGCAATTGAATTGATATGATATTTCTTTAGTAAGAAATAAAATGAAAATGAAACTCCCTTTTATTTTAAAAAGATAAAAATAATTTTATGCGGTTCCCAATTTTGATTTCCAAACTAACAATCTGTGCAGTGTTGGTTGTTTCTTGCTTTAACTCTTCCGCTCAAAATGCAAAATATTATTTTGATAAAGCCGATACTTTTTTTATCAGATATACTATTAAAGGAAATTTTGACTCGGCCATTGTCTATTATAGTAAAGCAATCAACCTGGATTCCAATTTTGCCCTTGCGTATAGCAGAAGAGGCTGGACTTTTTTAACAAAACCAAACCGGGTTGATGATGCTATTAAAGATTGTACAAAAGCCATCAGCTTGAAACCCGATTCAACTGAGTTTTCTGAATGTTATTATTACCGGGGCGAAGCATACTTTAAAAAAGGCCTTTATGATTCAGCAATTTCAGATTACACAAAAAGCATAGAATACCTTACAAGCAAGAGTGATGAAATCTGGGATATTTATAACAGCAGGTTTAAATCTTATTATTATACCAATCAATTTGATTCCGCTATACAGGACATTAGTAAAGTAATTCAACTCAGGCCAAAGTTTGCCGGATATTATAATAACAGGGGGGTTTGTTATAATAGTATGGGAGAATATAATAAGTCGGTATTAGATTATTTAACCAGTCTTGTAAATAAATCGCATGCAAGCAGTGGCAATGCTTATTTCAATATTATTTCTCCATTAGTCAGACTAAAAAGATTTGATGAAGCTGTACTTTTTTATAAATTATATTATAAAAACAAATCAGAAAATTCTTTAAGTTCATTTTTATATGATGGAAAAGACACGGTAAAATATAAATTTTACAGATATTTTGTTAAGGCGGTTTTACAGTTTTCTGAAAATAAACCAGAGGATGCTTTAATGAGCCTGGATACAGCATCAGGGGAATACTATTCAGGAATAAAAGATGAACAGCTAAGAAGACTTTATGTTGATGTTCTTTTTTTGAACGGTTATATTTCACAAAAACTTGGAAAGATGGAAGATGCCAGAGACAATTATAATAAGGCATTGGTATTGGAGCCCCGCCAGCCCGATATTACAGAAGCATTGATTGATTTGGATGAGTCACAAGTAGTTTTAAGAAATAATGACAGAAGCGGACCCGTACTAGATGAAGAAAGCCTTGAAGTGACTGAACCTAAAAATGTAAAACCCACGAACACCCGGCAATTTAGTGTTGTATCAGATAGTGTATGGTATCGTATTCGTGGTAAAGCAGTAGATGAATCAGGAATTACATCCGTAAAAGTGAACGGTTTTCCTGTTGATTTTTTAGAAAAAGGCGGTGATTTCTCTACGAAAGTGACTGTGAAAGCCGGAACCAGTTCTTTAGAAATTGTTATGGCAGATAAAAATAATAATCTAACCACTTATTCACACCAACTTGCCGGGGCTGCACCTAAAATAGCACAAACTTCAGAACCGGTGTCCGAGGGGTTGGGAAAATTCCATGCTATACTGATTGCTGAAAAAGATTATGTAGATCCCAAATTTGCAGATCTGAATTATCCTGTAAGAGATGCTAATCGGTTAAAAAATGTTCTGATAAAAAATTACACATTTGAAGAAAAAAATATTGATACCTTATACAACCGGAGCCGTGAAGATATACTGGAAACAATAATAGCCCGATGCAAGGCGCTTGGCGAAAATGATAATTTGTTGATATTTTATGCAGGCCACGGGGACTCAACTATGAATATTAAAGGCCAACCCGATGGATACCTGATACCAACTACTGCCAGAAGTAATAAGACATCCTATTATATAACTTCAGAAGAAATTTATAAAGCCATTTTTAACAGCCGTACAAAACATATACTTGTTGTTTTGGATGCATGTTTTAGTGGAGCATTTATAAAAAACCCGGGCTGGGATATTGATGGTAATATAGAAGACCAACGGAAGAAACAAAGCCGGAGAGTTATGACAAGTGGCAGTTTGACAGCGGTTCCGGATAAAAGCTTTTTTATTGAGACGCTTACGAATTACTTAAGTGATAACAAGGACGAAAAATATGTTAACACGAAAGATTTATGGTCTAATATTGAACAAAGAATTCTTGCAGAAAATAAAAAAATAATTGAAAAAAATAAAACGAGTCCAGAATTGAAAAAAATAAAAATACCTAAACCCGTTTATGCCCCGATTACTGAGGCAGGTGATTCAGGAGGTGTATTTACTTTTGAAAAGAGAATAAAACAATAACAAAACAGAGTCTCATTATGAATTGTTGGATTACCGGATGATGAGGAGAATTTATTTTTATAAAAAAACAAAAAAATTAAAGGCTCATCATTTCTTTAAACTTAACCGTTTGCCGGCGGCTTACTTCTATTTTTTCGCCGCCTTTTAATTCTAATAATAAACCGCCGTTAAAGTAAGGTTCTATTTTTTCAATCATTCTTAAGTTGATGATATGTTTCCGGTTTGCCCTAAAAAACATTTTCTCATCCAAACGTTCTTCCAGCGCATTGAGTGATTTTAAGATGAGTGGTTTATTAGCTCCGAAAAAAACTTTAGCATAATTGCCCACACTTTCAAACAAACGAATTTCATTCAATTTTACAAACCAGCAGCGTTCACCATCTTTTACAAATAC
>JANOFP010000008.1:0-14146 GCA_031413675.1 Bacteroidota bacterium | reverse complement strand
GGTGTAATGGAGCAAATGGGAATGGAAATGAAAACCAACAGTAAAAATATAGTGACAAAAGAATTGTGGGTAGATATAAAAACCGGAATTGTATTAATGCAAACCTCAACAATAGATGCAGCTACCGATATTGAAGCGGGTGGAATGGTAATACCTTCAACAATTAAAACAATAACTACAATCAATATAACCCGATCTGGAAATTAGAATAAAGACAGCGAATAAATTCAAACTAACATTAATCAATCTTCTACCGGCTCATTCATCTTTATCACCTTATTCAGATTCTCTTTCCAGAGCTGATAAAGATCTTCGTATATACTTTGTTGAAGCGGTTCATTTTTTTCTGCTGGTTTCATTTTTGAAAATGCATCAGTAACTGTTGAAAAAATATTTGCACCAACCCCTGCACCCAATGCAGCACCTACACTTCCATCCGTATTGTAAAGTTCAATTGGAATATCCAACACATTTACCAATGCTTTTCTAAAAACTTTACTTAAAAACAGATTTGCTTTGCCGGCCCGAATTACGGTTGGTTCTATTCCATTCTTCCGCATAATATCCAACCCATACCGGAATGCAAAAGCAATACCTTCTTGCCCGGCACGATAAAGATGTGCTGGTGTATGCTTATTCCAATCCAAATTTAAAATATGTGCACCTACCAATTTATTATTCAACATTCTTTCTGCACCGTTTGCAAATGGAATAACAGAAACGCCTTCGCTACCGGGACGAATCCTGGATGCTTCTTCATTCAATGTGTTATAATCGCTACTGGATCCAATCCCATTTTTTAACCATCGGTTGGTAATGCCACAGCCATTAATGCAAAGCAATACACCGATTCTGCTTTTTTCTTCCGTGTGATTTACATGGGCAAAACTGTTAATCCGGGATTGCTTATCATAATTCAACTGATCGCTAACACCATAAACCACACCACTTGTACCTGCAGTAGCAGCCACTTCACCGGGCTCCAGTACATTTAATGAAAGTGCATTGTTAGGTTGATCACCTGCTTTGTAAGAAACCGGGATGCCCGGGGTTAAGGATAAAGATTCAGCAATTTCTTTTTTCAGCATTCCATGATTTCCAAATACGGATTGAATAGCAGGAATAATATTTTTATCGAAACCGAAATATTCAAATACATCCTTACTTAATTTATTCTTTTTAAAATCCCAGAAAATACCTTCGCTTAATGCAGAAATGGTTGTTGTAAGTTCTCCGGTTAATTGCATGGCAATAAAATCGCCAGGCAGCATTATCTTATCTATTTTTTCATAGAGTGATGGTTCATTATCTTTTACCCAGGCCAATTTTGATGCAGTAAAATTTCCCGGTGAGTTAAGTAATCTTGATAACGATTTTTCTGCACCAATTTTTTTAAATGCTTTATCTCCAATTTTTACCGCACGGCTATCACACCAGATAATGGAGTTGCGTAATACATTTTTATTTTTATCTACACAAACCAAGCCGTGCATCTGATAGGTAATTCCAATTGCTGCAATATCTTTTGGATTGTAAGTGCCTGTAGCGTTTAATTTTTTAATCGCATGTTGCACATCGCTCCACCAGGTATTCGGCGATTGCTCTGCCCAGCCCTGTTCTTTTGCAATAATGGGAGACTCTGTTTCCGGATATTGTGCTGAAGCAATGGGCTGTTGTGTTTCTGCATCTACCACCGAAACTTTTACAGAGGATGTGCCAAGATCTATTCCAAGTAATAACATAATTTATTTTTTGTGGCTGATATTAACAGCGGTTTTATTAATTTACAGAATCAAGCTTCATTTTAATCTATAAATATATGTACGAACACCGTAAACAGCCATTAGCCAAGCCAATTATTTTTTACCAAAGGGTATTAAAAAACATTTTTTTTGCCCTTCTTGTTATGATTGTATGTTTATTTATCGGTATCCTGGGCTATCATTATTCCGAAGGCAGCTCATGGCTCGATTCGTTGCATCAGTCATCCATGATATTAAGTGGTATGGGGCCGGTAATAACCATAGAGACAGTTTCCGGTAAATGGTTTTCGTCTTGCTATGCATTATTTAGTGGCGTAATATTTATTGCCAATTTTGGGTTGATACTGGCTCCAGCTATTCACAGGTTATTTCATATCCTGCACCTGGATGATAATAAAAATTAAATTTCAATACCGGTATTAAAAGGGCTTGGGCTCTGTTTCCTTTTTTACCAAAACAATTTTATTGCGATCAGCTTTGAAGATGGCTTCATAAAATTTTACCAGCTTATCATAATCGGAGGCCGGATAACGACCGCTGTAATGCTCGTAACTACGATAGTAGAATAATTTATTTTCCTTCAACTTAACAGAACAATTGTATTTGCCGAACTTATCGGAAATGGAAACATCCTGTGGCATTGCTTCTGTTTGGTAGCCGGTTGGAATTTCTATTTCAACCGTATCCACATTTTTAAATTCTAAATCTAATTTAAGCTCATTCTTCCTGGCCGTATCAGCTGTTATTTTGCGATGTGTTCTTGTTATTAAATTTGGAATGATGAATAATCGTTTACCCGTAATAGTTGCGTAGTTGTGTGCTACGATTTCGAGTGATTCATGCACCTGCTGAAGTTTTGCTTTTACTGTTTTGTATTCAAATGCCTTTATATCATAAGTTGGCAAATCAATTTCGTCGCTTAAAAATTCCATCAGCTTATCTTTTGTAAGATCATTAATAAAATAATGGAGCCGGTCCTGCTGAACTGCCTGGTAGGTGGTTTTAATCGAAGCATCCAAATCACCTGCATCATTTATTATTGCTTTTATATTTCGAATCTGCAAATTTTCATTTACACCGTAGTGTGGTGTACGAATTAAAGTACCGCCAGTTTCATCCACAGCCAGGGCAATCCGGTTTGCGTTATCACCACCCATATAGCCCGGGGTTAAATTTTGACTGGTACATTCAAGCCAGGTCGTGTCATTGCCTTGCGGAACAAAAAGTATTACATGATTAAATTGAGATGAAGGCAAATCCGGAATTAAATAGTCCTGGTCACCACCACGATAGGTAACTGTATAAACAGATCGAATACCTGCTTCTTTCAGTAAGGAATACATAAAATTGCTTAATGCCTTACAGTCACCGTATTTTTTTGTGCCCACATAGTTAGCATCAAACGGTTGCCAACCACCTACACCTAACTGCACACTTATAAATCTTGTATTTTGTTGAAGGTAATCATACAGTTTATTGATTTTCGTATTTATATCTGTAACTCCATTTATCAGTTCATGTACTTTTACTTTTACTTCATATGGGAGTAAGTCTCTTTCTTTTTTTAAATCATAAATAAATTTTCCAAAATCTTTCCAGTTGGCATTACTACCGTTATAATCATCCAATACAAATTTTTCGGTGGCAAGAAAAACACTGGTAGTTAGTTGAAACCACGAAGGCGATGCATATTCGCTTTTTACGCCGGGAATATTTTTCGTTTCCCAAAAATATTTCTTATCCGTTTTATCTTCGCTGATGACTGGTTCGCTGCTATAGTTATACATTTTATAATGCAGCGGATTGGAAACCGGAGCTACAACTGTCAAACTACTTTGCTGCACACTCATAATGGGCCGTTCCTGAGGCATCCATCTTGGCAAAAACATAGTACCCTTAAAATTCACTTCTACTTCATACTCTATCGTATAAGGATAAACTTTATAAAAAAAACTATGCCATTTATACCGGTTATCGTCTGCCAGGCCACCATCATTTCCACTTTCATCTTTTATATCTGCCTTCATTAAACTTTTTATTTTTTTGCCCGATGCATCAAATAAAAATCCTTGAAAAGATTCAATTTGAGTTAACTTATCATAATCTTCCCTAAAATATGACCATACATCGCCCTGTTCATTTAAAATGGTGTAAGCAACTTTGTATTTATAAACAGCTCTATTGCCATCCGTAATCCGAAAGTCCAACTGTTCAATCCGCTTTACTACATTCACATTTTTAAGCAGGGCTGCTGGTATTTGTGAAAAAGCGTATTCATCATCAGCTTTTATTGCTGATAAAGTACCCGTGAATATTATAAAAAACAAAATACCTTTTTTCATAATTTATTTTTTCTTCTTAAACACAATCTGTTCATTTTGTTTTGCTACCACCATGCCAAAAAATTCACGGAGCAATTCATATTCATCGGGTGCAAAAAATGTTCTTTTTATCCGCAGGCGGCAACGAAACGAAATTGTATTGTCCGAAACACTCATCCGGTATTCAAATAAGCCATCATCAAATTCATTTAATTTCAGCACCATTGATTTAGGTAATTCATCAACCACATAGCCAGTTGGCACCTCCATAGAAAAAATATAGGTTTCATCTTCCGTGTAAGGCATTTCAACCGGGTAAACACGTTCGGCCGATTTAAATGGATTGGTTTCATATCTTTCTCCAAACATCGGATTCAGATAAATAATATCTTCCTTATCGTTATTAAGCTTGAAATCATACGAAATTCCAATCGGGTTATCTTTTAAATTCAATGAATCAATATTAAGATTTTCAATTTCTATCTCTGCATTGAAATCCTTTTTAATCGCAGTGAGCATTGCATCCTTCCCTTTATCTTTTATCAGTTCACTCAATTGTGTTGATTCAAAATATCCAGGAACCTGTTGCATTGAGCCTGTGCTGTTTCCTTTTTCGTCATTGATGATATAAATCGAAGTAACTTTTCTTTCCAATAATGAATCGGGATTAAATTCAATTGGCTGAGGCCCTCCATTAATCACTCTTGCATGACCATTGTAGCAATCCGGATCTAATTTTCCAAAACCATTCATCGGTTCGCTTGCATCGAGATAATATTTTTTTCCATCCAGGTTTAATTCAACAACTAAATAATTAAACCGCTCTATTATCGGATACAATGAATACGTAACCCCCCTTGATCTCAAACCAATTATTACCGGGTCTGCTTTATAGCCCAGGTTGCGTAGCATTGAAATCAGCATCATATTTATTTCTGCAACGCTTCCGTTTTTTACTTTAAGCATGTTTTTAAAATTTTGATTCATCCCATACGCCCAATGATCGGTACAGGTATAATTATCACGTACATGCTCATAAATCAGTTTTGCTTTCTGCAAATTATTTTCTTTAATCAATTTTGCGGAAAGTGGAATTTCATCATCCAGAAAATTATTATTCCTGGTTATATTCTGTCCAAAATATTCGGCTTTCATTAATTCCTCATCCAACTGCTTCCAGGTACCCATAATTCTTTGTGGCGATAGTGGATATCTGAACTCGGATAATTGAAATTCAATTTTCGCAATATGATTGTTAATGGTAGAAGTAAAAGATTCTCTTTTTAATGCAGGCACATCCTTCATCACCATTCGATGTTCATCAACATTGGCCGTAAATGAAAAACGATCACTGGCAGAAGTACTATTTTGCGATCTTCCACTGAAGTTATCCGCCCTGCTTTTTGTATCTCTTATATAAAATGACTGATAGCCCTGTGTAAGAAAGATATAGGCGAAAAAATCGGGAATACCCACTTCATACTCGCTCCACAAAACCGGATAGTTGCCCTGAAATGCCCATGGTTGAAGGTTTCGTAAAAAATCAGAGTTAATTTCATATTCAAATTCGATTATACACCCTTCTTTTAAATTAGGAAGTGTAAATTTTTCAAGAATATTATTTTTACTCAACTTATCTGCAAAGATTGAATTCTTACCCATTTTCGTTTCGGTTACCTTGCCGTTTTCAAGGTTATAAGTTGTTGCTTTTACATTAAGAAGTTCTTCCTTACTGTCACTGGAGGTTGATTTATATATTGGCACCGAAATAGTAGCCACATCATAAGCCGCCTTATTTAAGATATGAATCCTAGTTTTACGGGAAAACTCCAGCGAAAACCAACCATTGTTATTTCCAACAAATTTACTAACGCCTCTATCTGCTATTATTACAGCCTGAGCACTGCTGTCAACAGAATAAACTTTTTTAAAGTCTTCGGGATTTACGGTTCCAAATTTAATAGGAACCTTTTCTGGTTTTTGCGCCAAAAGATTTGTGTGGCAAAAAATAAAAATGCAAAAAGGAATTACAATGTATTTTCTCATATTGTGCATTTTAATGATTGGTGATGAAAATTTAAATTAGGATTAAATTTCATAATTAAAAAATGTTACGGTTCTTATTTTATATTTTGTGATGGTGAACAAATTGCATTCAAATACCAGCTGGATAAAAGCAACTGCACATAACTTAGGCTTTGATTTTTGCGGTATTGCAAAAGCCCAGGTGCTGAATGAAGATGCGAGGCGATTAGAACAATGGCTGAAGAAAGGAATGCAGGGCAGTATGCAGTATATGGAAAATCATTTTGATCTACGCATTGATCCTTCCAAATTAGTGCCGGGTGCTAAATCCGTGATAACCCTAATGAAAAATTATTTCCCAACAGAACATCAAAAAGAAGGAACACCAAAAATTTCGAAATATGCTTTTGGAAAAGATTATCATGCTATAATTCGGGAAAAGTTAAATGAGTTGATTGTTTTAATAAAAACAAACATTGGTGAAATACATGGAAGAGGGTTTGTGGACAGTGCACCGGTGCTCGAAAGAAGCTGGGCACAAAAAAGTGGTTTGGGTTGGGTGGGTAAAAATGGAAACCTGATCAACAAACAGAGTGGTTCATTTTATTTTATTGCAACATTGATAACCGACCTGGAATTAATTTATGATGACCCATTTGTAAAAGACTTTTGTGGTAGCTGTACAAAATGTATTGATGAATGTCCAACGGATGCAATACTACCCGATAAAGTAATTGATGGCAGTAAATGTATTTCTTATTTTACCATTGAACTGAAAGACGCATTTTTGCCAGATGCAATGAAAGATAAATTTCAAAACTGGATTTTTGGTTGTGATGTGTGCCAGGACATATGTCCCTGGAACCGTTTTTCAAAACCGCATAATGAAGTTGAATTTTCACCAATCCCCGAAGTCTTAAATCTTTCAACAAAAGAATGGCAGGCAATGAGTGAAGAAAGTTTTAAAAAAATATTTGCAGACTCTGCAATTAAAAGAACAAAGTTTAGTGGAATACAACGGAATTTGAAATTTATTACTGGTGACTGAAAGTAATTGACCGTGTTATTAAGTTGTCAACAGTTTATTTAATACAGTTGCATTATAAAAAATCCCCCGCAATTAGCAGGGGATCATTAAATAAATTATCAGATTTTAAAAACTTAGAGGAACAGAAACCGAAGTCTGATCCCAGGAAATCGTAAGTGAGCCAGCATCAGCTTTTATTGTGAGCTGCTCCACTACATCTGCCAATTTTTTAACCGGCACTTTTACTTTCAGTACATCTTTGTCTTTTGCTTTATCATAACCATAAGCACCCCATTGTCCCAATTGCGAATTCAGAATGATAGTCCACTCCCCTGCTTCAGGTATTGCAAATAAAGTATAGGTTCCTTTGGCAACTCCTTCGCCTCCAAATTTTACATCTTTATTAAAAGTTATTTGCGTTGCTTCATCAGCACCTACTCTCCATACTTTTCCAAATTTCTCCAGCTCACCAAAAACAACCCGACCTTTTTTATAAGGACGACCGTATGTAACCGATAAGTTTGCTGTAGTTAATGTATCATGCGGACTCTTTTTTCCACCACCACCCTGAGCACAGGATGTATTCGTAAATAGAGTTGCAACTGCAAGAATTGATAAAAAGATTTTCATAATTATTTTTTTAGTTGATAAATATACAACCTTACATGACATCCGGATTTCATTTTTTTGATTAACGGTAAATTTCTAATCCGGGAAGCTTATTTTACCCATGGAAACAGAGGGAATACCTGTAGCAATGTTCTTAAAAGTGCTGGTATCCCCAGCTACACATTCATTGGCAAGAATAGCAAACAGTACTGCTTCTTTTGCATCCGGATTTATATCTAAATCAGAAGTGGTTTTAATTTCGACTCCGGGCAACTGCGTACTGATATTTTCTATCAGCAATGGATTGTGCATACCACCACCGCTTGCATAAATGACAAACGTTTCTTTTCCAGGAAAACATTTTTTAATTGCATCGGCAATTGTATCTGCTGAAAAGCGGTTTAGTGTGGCCATGCAATCCGGATGTGAAAGATTTTTTGAACCCGATTTTTGCTGTGCTGCTGATAAATAATTCAGATTAAATAATTCCGGCCCGGTTGTTTTAGGTATTGGCAGATGAAAAAAATGATTCGCTTTCAATTCATTTAATAATCCTTCATGAATTTTACCGGCTGAAGCAAGCTCAGCATTTTTATCAAACTGCTTACTTGGAAAATAGTTCTGGATGTAAGCATCCATTAAAGTATTGCCTGTTCCTGTATCTGAACTAAATGCTTTTGATACATCCAGATCGCCACTTAGAAAAGTTAAGTTGGCAATGCCTCCTATATTCAACATGATCCGGTTCTCGCCTTTTTTACTAAAAAAAAGATAATCGCCATACATAGCGAGTGGAGCACCTTCTCCCCCGGCGGCAATATGTTTTTGCCTGAAATCACTTACAGTAATAATTCCGGTAGCAACCGCCAGATGGTCTCCGTCCCCAATCTGCAAAGTAGCATTGCCGAACTTTTCTTTTTTATGTAAAGATTTTGGGGCATGATAAACCGTTTGTCCGTGACTGGCGATTAAATCAATATCATTTTTATCTACATTCCATTTTTTTAAACATTCGTTTATCATAGCCGCATATTGCAAGGCAATCCAGGGATTGAGCATGCATAATTTTTCAAAGTCAATTTCTTTTTTTGCAAAAATTGATTTTAGTTCTTTTTTAAAATCATCATTGTAAGAAACTGTTTCAAAATGTTCAATACTTATTTTTGTATCTGTTCCGGTGCCTTCGATATTACAAAGGGCAATATCTAATCCATCAACAGAGGTGCCGCTCATTAAACCAATGATTTTTCTTACCGGTTTGCTGGCAATAGAATACAATTTTTTAATATGAGGATGCATATTGTATTATTCAAAAATAATTATTGAGCAATTCCATCATTCACTCGTTTAAATTCATTCAGACCTGTTTCCATCTGTTGCCCATATGAATTTTCATAAAGCAAACTTCCAAATTTTTCCCAGGGATACCATTTAAGTTTAAAGTGCATATACCATTGCAATGTAACTGAATCTGATTGAGCAAAAGGTATCGTTTGCCAGGTGGAAGAAATTATTTTTTTTCCTGGGCTTTTGAAATCAACCGTCAGTTCATTTTCTTTTTTATCGCTAAAAACAATTTCTGTTCCGGATTTTTTCATTTCATCAAAGCCGGGATACCAGTTTCGCCACTGAACTGTATCATTTAAATTAGCAATGACTTTTTCTGCAGAAGAAGCAAGATTAATAGCTCGTGAAATTCGAACATGCGATGGGATGAATAATGACATTGCTGTAAACAACAAAAATATCATTCCGATACTAATAACACCAAGTTTAATAAACCGCATAAACTAAGACTGATTGATTAAATCTATTACCTAATTGCAAGCCGACACGAGTTGTTTCCAAATTCCTGATTCCAAATACCTAATTCCAAAACCCCACACCTACTCCCATCTAAAAACTTTTATGGCAATAACGTAAATCACTATACCCCAAATTCCCAAAATACCTAATTGCTTCCAGCAGTCTGCAAGATGCAACCCTTCAAAAGAAATTTTGCGCAAAGCATCATTCACATGTGTAAGCGGTAATGCTTTTGCGATAGGATGTAAAAATTTTGGCAAACCTTCATAAGGGAAAAAAGTTCCTGATAACATGAATTGCGGAAAACCAATTGCGTTTGTTATAGCCGGTACGGCATTTATATTTTTTGAAACACCACTGATAACAAAACCAAAACCCATAAATACAAACAAGCCAATAAAACAAATAATCATCATTTCAAAAAATGTTTGAAACCCGTGTATAAGCGTAAATCCAAATGCATATTTCCCAATCAGGATTATAATTGACAGAATGATGAATTGAAAAATAACTCTGGATAAAGCTTCACCAATAATTATATACGGCCGGCTGAGGGGCGTAGCATTAAATCTTTTCAAAACCAATGTTTCCCGTAAGCTGAAAAACAAAAATGAAATACCAAACAAGCCTGCGCTTAATAATGAAAAACCCAATTGCCCCGGTAAAATAAAATCGATTCGCTTGTAAATACGATTGCCAATAGGTTCTAACTGTTTAATAATTGCTACGGTTGCAAATTTTGGATTCAGAAGCTTATCAATTTTTGACACCATTCCTTTCAATATCACTTCCAGTAATCCCACTCTTTCCTGCGATGCTTTCGATGATAAAATTTTAACAGAATATTTCCTTGCTGAATCAGTTTTATCCGGCTGTATATTCAATATCGCCGTAATTCTGCCTTTTAATAAATCATCCTGTTTTTTTGCTTCGCCAGCTTCTGTATTCTCATATTCCCGGATACCAATGTTTGGTATCATTTTTAATGCAGCATAAACGGTATTGGTTGTATCTGCATTTTTATCCAAAGCAATTGCTACTCCCGGCACACCACCTCCGCCGCTTCCAAAAATTAAAATAAAAAACAATGGAAATAGAAATCCAAACACTAATGCACTCGGGCTTTTAAACTGAGCAATTAAACTCGCTTTTGTAATAGCCAGCATGGCCTTTAGCTGACTATAGTTTTGATTTTCCATGAAAAAAGATTAAGGTGCAATATAGACTGTGGAGGTAAGCAGAAAAAAAATATTTGTGGACTATGAAAAATGTCATACATTTATATGACAAACGGCATAAATGAAAAAAAGACTTCTTAAAAAGAAAACAATAAAATCTTACATTCCGGATGCTGGAACCACCGGTAAGGCTGAAGAGCCTTCGTTGTTTTATAACCTATTGTCTTCAAATAACCGGCTGATGGTAAAAGATTTCAGTTATACCCGCTTCAAAAAAGTTTATGATTTAGCGCCATTTAGTTTTAAAGACTGGGCAGGGTTTCTTCATTTATCAGAAAGAACGTTGCTGCGTTATGCCAGTGAAAACAAATCTTTTGAAGGTATTTATATTGAAAGAATCCTGATGCTTGAAAGACTTTTCAAAAAAGGCTGTGATATTTTTTCTTCTGCCGGCGCCTTTTTCAGCTGGTTAATTAAACCAAAAAAAATATTAGGCTCTATTTTAGATAAAAATGCACTCAGCACTACTGAAGGCATCCTTGCACTTGAAGATGAATTAGGAAGAATCGAACACGGTATTTACATATGAATTTATTCCGGTTTACCTCAGCAAAATATAATGAAGACATCAGCGGCCATGGCGCAAAACTTTTCGGCGGCAGATGGAACAGTAAGGGGCTTGCCGCCGTTTATACAAGCGAAACTATTTCACTTTCCTTACTCGAAGTTTTAGCACATTCTGTACAAATTGAAGATTTAAATGAAAAATTTCTTATGACAATTACTGTTCCGGGTGACAGCTCTGTTTATAAAATTCTTTCTCAAAAACTTTCAGAAGGCTGGCAGAATGATACTGCCTATACACGTTTTATCGGTGATTCTTTTCTAAGAGATAATAAGTATCTGTTGCTCCAGGTTCCTTCAGCAATTATTAAAACAGAATTCAATTTTATTATTAACCCTGCCCATCCAGATTTTAAAAAAGTAAAATTGAAGTCTTTTCAAGTATTTGAATTTGACAGCAGGTTATTTAAGTGAATAAGCCAGAATTTAATTAACTGAAAAACTGAAAGGCAATTTCGTCTGTGCTTTACCGCTCATTTGCTGCACTTTTCTCATTTCGGTAAATATCCTGAAATTCTCTTCGCCCAATTCTTCTTTCAGTTTATTATTATAATTTAACGGTGCAGTTTTTCCAAACAGTTGATCAAAGAAATTAACTGGCTCGGGATATTCACGCAGATAATAATCAGAAGCTTTTGCCAAACGTGCTGCACATTGTATTGCATCTTTTAATCCACCAAATTTATCAACCAAACCAATTCCAATTGACCTTTCACCCGTCCAAACTCTGCCCTGTGCAATGCTATCTATATAGTTCAAATCCTTTCTTCTTGCATCGGCCACCCGTTTTTTAAACACCGAATAAATATTATCGATTTCAGCCTGGATCATTTTCTTTTCATTTTCACTCATTGGCCTTGTCATAGTACCGGCATCTGCATACGGGCCAGTTTTCACACCATCAAATGTAACCCCGAGTTTGTTTTTAAAAAATCCTTGCATGTTGGGAATAATTCCAAAAACACCGATAGAACCCGTAATCGTTGTTGGATTTGCAAAAATGCTGTCGGCTGCACAGGCAATATAATAACCGCCACTTGCGGCCACATCACCAAAACTTATAACAACAGGTTTATCCTGTTTTGCCAACGATAATTCACGCCAGATACTTTCACTTGCCAGCGAACTGCCGCCACCGGAATTAATACGAAACACAATTGCTTTAACGGTTTTATCCAGGCGTACCTTTCGAATCAATTTCCGGTAATCATCGCTGGCGATTATTCCCTGCTGGCTTTTTCCATCACCATCAATAATATCGCCTTCTGCATAAATCACGACAATTTTTTCTCCACTGTATTTTTTAAACCCGCCTGCTGCTGCATAACTGTTGATGGAAATAAAATTTATTTTCTGGTATTTATCCAGTTTTAATTTTTCTTTTATTTCATCTTTTACTTCATCATCATATTTTAAAGCATCAATCAATTTTACATTCACTGCATCCTGTGCATTTTGAATACTGCCCGAATTTGCCAGTTTGCGTAATTCACTGGTATCAATTTTTCTTGCTTCCGATGCTTTCAATAAAAAATGCCTGTATAAATCACCTAACCACACGGAAGTTTGTAACTCATTCTCCGGTGTCATCTCTGTTGAACGAAAAGGTTCAGTTGCACTTTTAAATTTACCGGCATAAAAAATCTGCGGCTGTATATCCAGTTTTTCTAATGTGCCCTTCAAAAAAGCAAGCGATGCAGAAAAACCATTCCATTCGATATAACCCTGCGGGCTTATATAAATTTTATCGGCGGCATTTGCAATATGATAAGATTTTTCTGTAAGCACATCTCCAAAAGCAAAAATAAATTTCTTACTACTTTTAAAATCCAGTAAAGCATTTCTGATATCATCACTTGCAGCAAACCCATTCGGTCCAGGATTGCATTGGATATAAATACCTGAAATTTTTGCATCCGTCTTTGCTTTTTCTATTAAACGGATTACATCATACAAACCCGGAATATTTTTTTCTTCATCACCGCTGAATGCCCCAAAAGGATTTTGCTGTACCTGCTCCTTATAATGCTGGCCCAGGTTGAGCACCAGTACAGATTGTGTTTCGACCCTTGGTTTGGAGGAAGTAGTTAAATTTCCTACCCAAGCAATAAGAAAGAAAAAAACGATCAGTGTAAAAACCACCAATGCAAGCAATGCCGATAAAAATGTTTTGAAAAAACTCCGCATAAATCAATTCTTTATTGAAAGCCAAAAATAAAGATATTTGAGCCGTAACCGGCAGGCAGTTTATGAATAAAGCTTATTTACTTACAGGCGGCAATTTAGGAAATCGCTTAGCATTTCTTTCGCAAGCAAAAGAATTGCTAACTGAATATTGTGGAGTGATAACGGCTGCATCTTCTTTTTATGAAACGGCAGCATGGGGCAATATGGATCAACCTGCTTTCCTGAACCAGGCACTGGAACTGAAAACAAAACTGAATGCCCGGCAGCTTATCCGAAAAATTTTAAAAATAGAAAAACGGATGGGTAGAATACGAAAGGAAAAATATGGACCAAGAAATATTGATATAGACATCTTGCTATACAATGATGAAATCCACGATATCCCTTTTCTCAAAGTTCCTCATCCCGAAATGCAGAACCGGAGATTTGCGTTGCTGCCACTTTTAGAAATTGCACCGGAGATTATTCACCCTGTTTTTAAAAAGTCGATAATGGAACTTTTAAATGATTGTTCATATACACTTGAAGTAAAAAAAATCGATAGCGCCTCAGTTTGAAATTCCTCGTAAGGAGTCCTTTGGACAAAACATCGGAGTATTGTCTTAC
>JANOFP010000007.1:0-3776 GCA_031413675.1 Bacteroidota bacterium | reverse complement strand
GGCGCGCGACGCACTTAACAACCACCAAACTGTTTCAATGTATTCGTTTTTGTATGTGATATATGGGTCATTCAAATCAACCCAGTAACCCATCTTTCGGGTTATATCATCCCATTTGTCTTTATAACGGAGAACTGCTTCGCGGCATTTTTTATTATAATCTTCAACCGAAATTTTTTTACCGATATCTTCTTTGGTAATGCCTAATTCTTTTTCAACACCTAACTCAATCGGTAATCCATGTGTATCCCATCCGCCTTTTCTTTTTACCTGGAATCCTTTCATTGTTTTATAGCGGCAAACCAAATCCTTTAATGTTCTTGAAATAACGTGATGAATACCGGGCATACCGTTGGCACTGGGTGGACCTTCATAAAAAACAAATGGAGTGGCGCCTTCTCTTAACGAAACACTTTTTTCAAATGCTTTGTTTTCCTGCCATTGAGCAAGCATTTCCTGGCCTATTGCGGGTAAATTGAGATGCTGATATTCACGGTATTTCTGACTCATATTCCTATTGCTAAAAAGTCAGCGAAGTTAAGGAAAAGCGGCGGTGCTAAACAATGAAATTAAGAGTCAGGCATTGGGAAAACCAGGTTTGATTTATTATGAAATATTCTTTCCTCCTCCTTTTATGTAAATTCAAGTTATTGTGCATCTATCTCAAAACTTTCGATATGAAACAGAAACTAAATCAGCTTGCATTATTCGCATTCATTTTTTTATTAGCATCCGGATTAAAAGCGCAGAATCTGATGCCGGCAGAATTACTTAAGATTCATCTGAGCCATGATATTTCAGCTATAACTGCTGATTTATCAAACAAAGGGTTTGAATTTAGACGAACCTGGCAGGACGTAATTTCCAGGGAAACTATTTCGAGTTGGTCTTTCAAGCTATTTTCACGACCTAGCGAAACTTTATTGCAAAAGTCAAAGGACACCCTGGGAAAGGAAACAACAAAATTGGTGCTCTTTAATTCTTATCATTATAAAGAATTTGTTTCAAACCTGGTAAAAGAAAGGTATAAATTCAGCGGATTACAAATTGTTGGGCAATATGTATACTATGTTTTTCAATTCAGGAATAAGACTTTCATGACTATTGAAAGAGATGGAGACCCTAGATATTTTGAGATTATACTAAGTACAAATTAAATGAAACTTAAGAATGCTTGTTAAACATCACAGGCATTCTTAAGTATAGTATTTCTATTATCCCCATAGATTAATCAACTTATACGACTTTTTAAAAACTAAATACTAAAAATTCATTGAACCACTCGACTGGTAAGTAAACCGGAATGAATAATATCGCTGCTCATTAATTTTTACTGCATCAGTTGCACTGGCAGATGGTGTAACAGCTCCTTTATAATAATTCAACACTTCAACTTTAGCATATTTTCCACTGGCAGTTTTGATTACCAAAACACGGCCGGGTATGGGAGAAAGCAGGTTGTTGATACCATCATAGGTGTACCATCCTTTACCAGAGCCTTTGGGTATAGCATATGAAGTTGGGTGATTATCTGCTTTAAAAACTGAATCAACCGGTACAGAATTCAGCGCATCAAAAGTACCTACATAAACAAATGCACCTCCGGTACCGGGACCGCTTGTAAGATTGTTTACACGAATTGTTGTACCCGCAAATGCCAAATCCCATTTTGTGGAAGCTGAATCACTATTGGGTATCCACTGTTTTGTTTCCAAATTAAAAAATGAATACTTGCCTGCTCCATAGGGCTGACCTGAAGCTGCTATACCTATAATAGTATCCGCTGGTAAATTTTTTACGGTCGTAATACTGCCACTGGTTGATACGGTAAATGCTTTGGGGTCTGCTACAGGTTGTTCTACTTTATCTTTTTTGCAGGAAGTAATAAATAAAGTTGCGGCTAAAATTGTTGCTGATGTTACTGAAAAAATTTTCATCGTTTGTTCGTTTTGCGCCCCCATCCCCTGAAGGGGAGAAAAGGCAGAGTTTATAATTATTGTTTGTTGTTTATTAATTTGAATTGGGCACCGAGATAAATATTTCTTCCCTGCAGGTTGGGTAAATAATTTTTATCCTGGTAATTGAAAATATTATCCATACCTGCGTTGATACGAATTCCATTTTTAAATTCTTTTCCTGCGGAAATATTTACTAGTAAAAATCCACTGGCAAACTCATCGTTGGAATTATAAACCCCATTGCCATCGCTGTTAGCCACTGCCCATTGGCTGCGATAAATAAATCTCGTCGTGGCATAAAAATTTTTTTTATTTTCATACGTGAATTTAAGGTTTGCCATATGCTTGCTGCGGTTGGGCAATCCTGCATATTCACTTCGGCCGAGAATCCGGCTGGTGCCGTCGCTGTTCCGTGTATACTCTTTTCCTGCTTTTACATTTTGCAGTTCATCTTTATCCGCAGTAAGCAGGTACTGATAGCCGGATGCAATTTTTAATATTTTTACCGGCTGCCAGTTTATTTCCAGTTCACCACCCTGTGTGTAACCATTTTTAATATTGATATAACTGTATATCTGTGCACCAGTTGATTTAGTAGCTACCTGTCGTACATCAATCAACTCTTCAATATCATTTCTGAAAAGATTAAGGTTGAAAGAAAGTGTTGATGAATAATAATAGGTACCGCCTGCATTGATACCGGTAGAGAACTCTGGCTTCAATATTTTTAATTTGTAAAAATCCTCTTTGATTTCTGAAATCAATCCCTGGCTTTGCTGTTGAGTAATAATTTTTATTGCATCGATTGTTCCGAAAACAGAATAACCACCTGCTGCATTGTTTGTAAAATTTAAATAGAGCTGACGGAAGTCGGGTGCTTTAAAACCGCGGCCTATACTTGCATTCAATAATAATTTTTTATTTGCCTTATACCTGAAAGCAAGTTTGGGGCTAAATGCTTCTGCAAATAATTTGTTATCATCATATCTTAACCCGGCAATAACTGTAACTTTTTCAGAAGGCGACCAATCGTATTGTGAAAAAGCATACAGTACATTATTTTGTTTGCGGCTGTTGTAATCATCATAGCGGGTAGATTGAACCTGATCTTCAATAAACCCGGCACCTACTGTGAGTGTAGAATTTTTGAAATTAAAATCAGTTTGATTTTCCGCCCGGTAAAAATTTTGCTGAAACTCATCTTTATAACTGCTGTCTGGTTTTTCCCTGAACTTCAGCCGCTGCGAACCATTGAAAAAAGTACCATACAAACGAAGCGCTGATTTTATTTTCTTATTGAATTGATGCACCAATACCGGTGCGATATTCAAATCACTGTTTGCTTCTCTTCCATACGAATTAGTGATGGCACCATTATTACTTACTGCAAATTCCTGTTTGATATAATCGTAAGCATGACGAACAAATAAATTGAATTTTGTTTTGTTTGAAAAACTATAACTCAGCTGTGCCTGGTTGGTTAACCGCCAGATGGGTTGCGCCACCCTGTTATCAGAAAACGGACGCAGACTGAAACCATCAATATAATAAGCATTGCTGAAAAACTGCAGGCCGAGTCTTTTAAAGGTGCGGCTGCCATTAATATTAAAATCAAAATTTTTAAAAGTATTGTTGCCAATAGGTGCAGCCCAGCCTTTATCAGGATTTCCAAAACCATAACGAACACCTGCACTCAATTGCTTTTTGAAAGAACGGTCTGTAATAATATTTATCACTCCCGCCATTGCTTCCGAACCATATAAACTGGATGATGGGCCTTTTACAATTTCAATTTTACGGATATTGCCAATAGACAAA
>JANOFP010000006.1:0-2879 GCA_031413675.1 Bacteroidota bacterium | reverse complement strand
GATCCTTAAATCAAACTGCAGCATTGCAGACCGGGGATCAAATTTCGTTGCTTTCTTAAAGGATGCCATTGCTTCGATAATATGAAAGCTGTAATACATATTAATACCTTGGTTAAAATAAAATTGGGCACTGTCTGATGTTGTTGAAATTTTCCATTTATAAATTCCGGCACCGGGGATAGGGGGGATTTCATTTTCCCTTATCAATTCATTAATTTGATTCCAGTCTCGGTTACAAGAAATTATTTTTATTGTCTTTTGTTTTTTCTCTGAAATGTTTTTAGGAGGAAAACGAAGAGCCAGTATGGTTGCCAGAACAAATGCACAAAAGGTAAAAAGAAATTTTTCTTTCATAATGATTGTAATTTTTCAGGCAAAAGTTACGAAAATATTTTAACCCTAATCAATCTATAAATTTTTAAAATGAACTTTATCAGTTTAATAATTGCGTAACATTAATTCGTACTTTGTATTTTATTTATCACTTCAGTTAACCCGGAATTTGTTTCAGATAAAATAGATTTCATTTTTAAAACTAAAAGGCATTGATAACCTGGCTTAAGAATAAACTTTCATTGTTGCCTGGTAAAGATACCAGCACCAAATGGGCAAGTAGTTTGGATGAAATACGTATTGGAAAATTAGTTTTATTTACTTTTTCTTTTTTATTACTGCTAAGGTTTGTGTTTGCTGGTGTGATGGGGTTAATGCCGCAGGATGCGTATTACTATTTTTACAGCCAGCATCTGGCAATGTCTTATTATGATCATCCGCCGGCTATCGCATATATGCTGCGATTTTTCACGGAGTTGTTTGGCGATAAAGTTATTGTTGTCAAACTTGCCAATACCATCACAACCTTATTTACTGTGTTTGCATTTTATCATCTTGCAAAACGGTTTTTAAGCGGGCATAAAAAACAGGTGGCAGTATTACTTTTCTTTTCCAGTTTCCTGGTTACCATTCTTTCAATGGTTGTGACGCCTGATATTCCGCTTTTACTTTTCTGGACTCTTTCACTGCTGGCTTTGCACAATGCAATATTTCTTGATAAAAAAATTTATTGGATTTGGGCTGGTATTGCAATGGGTCTTTCGTTTGACAGTAAATATACAGGCCTTCTCCTGGTAATTGGGCTGTTGTTGTTTTTGATTTTCTGCGGTAAACACCGAAAGTTATTTTTCTCTTTATGGTTTTGGCTATGTCTCTTATTTTTTGCAATTACTATTTCTCCGGTTATCATATGGAATATTCAGCATGATTTTGCTTCACTTGGATTTCAATCATCAGAAAGACTGCAATCCATGTCTGGTTTTAAAATTCATTTTGAATTTTTACCGGGAGTACTTATTCACCAGGCTGCTGTTCTGCTACCTGTTCTTTTTATATCATTGATTATTGTTTTATACAAAACAATCCGGAAATATGGAATTCGGATAAAAAAAATATCTGCAGACAAATTATTCCTGTTAGCATTCTTCTTGCCGGGTTTTCTTGGCTTCCTGGCAGTTTCACCAATCTATTGGGTAAAAATAAACTGGATAATGCCTGCATACATAACCGGCATTATCTGGGTTAGTGTATACTTTAAAATAAAATGGCTCAGGATACAGTTGATTATCTCATTGATCGTTCATATTGTAATGGCAGCAGAAATTATTTTTTACCTTGTGCCGGTAAAATCTGAAGATACCTGGTATGGCTGGGGCGAACTGGCTCAGCAGGTAAAGGAGATTAAAAAATCAAACCCGGATGATTTTATTTTTTCGTCAAGCTCTTATAAAACTGCAGCCATGCTTGATTTTTATTTAAAAGAAAGAGTTTACGCAGCAAATGTAGTTGGAGCGAATGCACTTCAGTTCTCAATTGTTGATACAGATTTGAATAAGTTAAAAGGAAGAAATGCAATTTTAATTAATTACAATTCAAATATCCTTAGCGAATCAGAACAAAAAGAACTGCCACCTTTTATTCTGTCATTCTTTGATGAAGTAACTCAGATGGAATTTATCTCAATAAAAAAATACGGTAAGATAGTCCGGCAATTTTCTGTTTATAAATGCAGAAATTATCATGGTACAGGTCAGTGATAAAAATTTATTCTAAAAGAAATTTTCCAGCAACCGGGTAATTATAAACAATCAGCAGGAAAAAAATTAGTTACCTGAATCATTCTGTTTCATGATCTCTTCAAAAACTTCTTCGTATTGACGATTTGCTTTAAGAAGATCATCTTGCACTCTTTTATAGTTTGCTTCGGCTTCCAGAAATTTTGTTTTATCAGAATATACAGCCGGGTCAATTAAGCAGGCTTCAAATTCTATTTTCTGTTTATTTAAAACACCAATCTTTTCTTCTAACTCCTGAAAAATCCGTTGTTGTTTTTGCAATTCTTTTTTTTGTTCTTTATTTACCGGAGCTTGCTTGTGGGCATTCTGTTTTTTTTCAATAGGAATTGCTGATTTGATAACCGTATCACTTTTTATTTTATCTGCCTTATTCTGCTTTTCTGCTTTCTCCGGTTTTACATCCCATTTACTCAACGACATTTCTGATTTCTGACTTTTGACTCCGGGCTTTTGACTTCTTTCTTCCAGCTCCAATCTTTTTTTCCACGTCACCCATTCTTCATACCCGCCTTTAAATTCTTTTATTTCATGATCTACAATTTCCCAAATCTTGTTTGCCGTTTTAGAAACAAAATAGCGGTCATGGCTAACTAAAATCATCGTGCCTTCATATTTATTCAACGCTTCAATCAGTAAATCGCAACTGTGCATATCCAGGTGATTGGTCGGTTCATCCAGCATTAAAAAATTGGCTTTGCTTACAATTGTTTTAGCCAAAGCAACTCTTGCTTTTTCACCACCACTTAAAAT
>JANOFP010000005.1:0-6108 GCA_031413675.1 Bacteroidota bacterium | reverse complement strand
AAAATATTTATTTTAACCGTTTTAATTGAATCTGGTACTGAAGCATCATTTAATTTATAAGTAAAACATCCTGTTTGCGAAAAAGAAATCAGGAACAGTATGCAGGGTGCAATGATTAATACTGAAAATATTTTTTGATTTTTGTTCATCCTTAAAAAAATAATCTGATAAGTCAATTTAATACGTTTCGAATTATATCCCAATCCCCAATTCCTAATTCCTTATTCCCCAAAACTTAACCTTCCACATCATACTCTTTCAGTTTTCGGTATAAAGTTCTTTCACTAATTCCCAAATCGGATGATGCGTCTTTTCTTTTGCCCCGATGTTTTTTCAATGCCTTAATAATTAGTTCTTTTTCTTTATCCATAATATTTAAACTTTCTTCCACTTCTACATGGTCATGTATATCGTTTGGCATTCCAATGGTTACCTGTCTGCCTTGTGGTAATGTTTGAACCGATTGAACGGGTTGAACGTTTTGCTGTACTATAACAGGTTGCTGGGTTTCATTCGATCTCCATTCTTTTAGTTCATTGAGCAATGCAGAATTTTGTGTAGCGATAGTTGGATTTTGAAGGATTTCTAAAAACATTTTTTTCAGCTCAGTTACATCCCGTTTCATATCAAAGAATAGTTTGTAGAGCATTTCACGTTCATTACTAAAATCATGGGTTGCTGCACCATTGGTATGTGGTACAACCATCGGCAATTTGTTTGTTGAATACGGTTGTAAAAATTTATTCAACTCTTTTTCTGAAATCTGTTTGTCTTGAGAAAGAACTGAAATCTGGTCTGCAATATTCTTCAATTCCCGCACATTACCGGGCCAGGGATAGTTAATTAACAGGCTTTTTGCTTCATCATTCAGTTGTACAGAAGTGGTTTTATATTTATCAGCAAAATCAGTTGCAAATTTTCTGAAGAGAATATAAATATCTTCTTTTCTGTCGTGTAATGCAGGCACCCGGATCGGTACGGTGCTTAACCGGTAATATAAATCTTCACGAAATTTTCCTTGCTGAACCAATTGCATTAAATCTTTATTGGTGGCTGCTATTACTCTCACATCAGTCTTTTGAACTTTGCTGCTGCCAACACGAATATATTCTCCTGCCTCTAATACACGAAGCAATCTTGCTTGTGTTCCCAACGGAAGTTCACCTATTTCATCTAAGAAAATAGTACCACCATTCACCGTTTCAAAATAACCTTTCCTTGCATCTACAGCTCCGGTGAAAGAACCTTTTTCATGTCCAAATAATTCAGAGTCAATTGTTCCTTCGGGTATTGCTCCGCAGTTTACAGCAATAAAAGGATTGTGTTTTCTTGATGAAAGTGTATGAATGATATTTGAAAACACTTCTTTACCAACACCACTTTCACCATTTATTAAAACGGTTAAATCTGTATTAGCAACCTGTACTGCTACCTGCAATGCATAGTTGAGTGCCGGTGAATTGCCAATAATGGCGAATCTGTTTTTTATTGATTGAATGTCCATTTTTTGTTTTTACGTTTTTATAATTTTTCCCAACAAAGTAGCCTGTGTGTAATCAGTTACTTCCACATGTACATATTCACCTTTTTTCAAACCATAATTTTCTTTTGCAAATACAATTACTTTATTCTGACTTGTTCGTCCTTTCCATTCCGATTTATCTTTTTTACTATCACCATCAATTAACACTTTAAACGTTTTTCCCAAATCTTTTTTATTACTTGCCTGCGAAAGTTTTCCCTGCAAAGCCACTACATCATACAATCTTTTTTTCTTTACATCGGTTGGTATATCATCTTCATATCTTTTTTCTGCGAGTGTTCCGGGACGTTCGCTGTAGTAATACATATAGCTAAAATCGTAGTGGCTGTATTCCATAATACTCATCGTTTCATTATGGTCATCATCCGTTTCTGTACAAAAACCAGTTATCACATCTGATGTAATGCCACAATCAGGTATCAGTTCTCTTATCCGGTCAATCTTTGCCTTATACCATTCACGGGTATATGTGCGGTTCATCAGTTGCAGAATTCTGCTGCTGCCGCTTTGTACGGGTAAATGAATAGAATTGCAGATATTTTCATACTTCACAATTGCATGTAGCACTTCATCGGTTATATCTTTTGGATGTGAAGTGGAAAAACGAACCCTGAGAAAAGGAGAAATTAATGCGACACGTTCAAGGAGTTTTGCAAAAGTTACAGCCTCCCCAAACTTCTCCGAAGGAGGGGCTTCAGGACCCAACGAATTTGAAACAGTTTCTATTTTTTCAGAGTCTTCCAAAATCCCTCCTTTGGAGGGTGGGGAGGCTTGGTAATAACTATCAACATTTTGCCCCAATAAGGTAACTTCTCTATACCCTTCTTCAAATAAATCTTTACATTCCTTTACTATACTTTCAGCATCTCGACTTCTTTCTCTTCCCCGGGTAAATGGAACTACACAAAAACTGCACATATTATTACAGCCCCGCATAATACTTACATAGGCACATACTCCATTGCTATCTATTCTTACCGGGGAAATATCTGAATATGTTTCTTCACGGCTTAATAAAACATTTACAGCTTTCTGTCCCGATTCAGCTTCCACAACCAACGATGGCAATGAACGATAAGCATCGGGACCAACTACGATATCTACTAATTTTTCTTCTTCTAAAAATTTCGTCTTCAATCGTTCGGCCATACAGCCAAGTACGCCGATCAGCAAACCCGGCTTTGCTTTTTTTGCTTTTTTAAAATCTGTTAAACGTTTTCTAACTGTTTGCTCTGCCTTTTCCCGGATAGAGCAAGTATTGATAAAAATCAAATCGGCATCCGAAATATTTTTCGTGGCACCAAATCCTTCTTTATTTAAAATGGAAGCAACAATTTCACTGTCTGCAAAATTCATAGCACAGCCATAACTTTCGATATAAAATTGTTTTTTATAATGGTTCGGATCGCTGGCAAAAGGAGCAAATGCCTCGCCTTGCCTGGTTTCGTCCTGTCTTTCCCCAGTTTTTTGGTCCACTTTATCTGACACGTAGTCAAGCATTAAACTAAAAATTGAGGTGCAAATATAAGACAATGCCCCTAATTGCGACAGGATGGCAGCAAATCATCTCTTAAGTTTGAAAAATTAATTTATCCATTCACATAGTTCTGGGCCAACCTCTTAGCAAGGCATTGGTATCTTTGGAGTCTAAAAGTTTGAATTGAAAAAACGATTACTTTTTATAATTTTTTTTGGTTTTAAGATCTCATCTTTTGCTCAGGTAAATAATACAGGTATTATAACCGGCGATCTAATGGATGAAAACAAAACAGCCCTAGCAGGTGCGACTGTTATTTTGCGGCCGTTCGACTCTTTACAAAAATCAAAAGTTGTTCAATCGGATAAATCAGGAAATTTTGTTATTCAACAAATTGCTTTTGGTTTTTATAAAATAGAAATTACTATAGTCGGCTTTAAAAAATTAATGATTGACAGTATCTATTTCAGAAACGAAAGATTTGATTTAAACCTGTCGGATATCATACTTAAAAAATCGGATGAGAATCTTGAAGAGATCATCATATATGCCGAGAAGCCTTTGATACAATCCAAGGAAGGCAATATCACATTCAATGTTGGAGAATCGGCATTGGCTGCCGGTAGTAATGCAAGTGAATTGCTTACCAATGTTCCGCTGGTTACAAAAGACCCATCTGGAAAAATTTTAGTGCGGGGAAAAGAACCGAAAATTTTAATTGATGATAAGCCGGTTGAATTGAATCTTCAACAATTACAGGATTTATTAGAATCATTGCCTGGCAGTTCCATTGAAAAAATAGAAGTGATGACCAACCCACCACCACAATATGCCAATGAAGCAGGTGGAGTAATCAATATTACTACCCGAAAGGGGAAAGTTGGAAAAAGCGGACGTATCAGTCTTTCAACTGGTACAAGGGGCGAAGTAAGTATAAATGGAAATTATAATTACCGTAAAAAAGGATTTGCAATAAATATAAATACGGGTGGCGGTTATAACAGGTTTGAAGGATATGGTAATTCAATCCGGCAAAATTTCTATTCAGACTCTTCCAATTTTTTTAGAACAAAAAATACGTATACCAATAAAACCGTACGGCCCAACCTTCGGATCAATTTAGATTATGATATCAATTCCCGTCAATCCATTAACCTTGTTTTACATTATAATCAAAATGATTTTACAAACAGAAGCAAAACGGAGTATAAAAATATTAACCGCTTTGATGAACTATACAGACTAAGTGAAAGAACCGTGCAAAGTGACGGCGACAATTATAACCCGAATTTAAATTTCAGCTACACTTTAAAAGGAAAAACGGCCGGTGAGTCACTTAAAATTATTACTGGCGCAAATTATTCGGTAAATAAATCAGACCGGGATTTCTATCAACAGTTTTTTAATCCGGATTATACTCCCAATGGATCTGATTCTACCCAACAGCAATTGAATGACACCCGCAGCAATGGTTATAATATCAAGGTTGATTACAATAAATTACTTGACAATAAAAAAACAAGTCTGTCGATGGGAGGTTATATAAACAGAACGAACAGTCATGTAACCGTCGATGCCTCTTTTTTAAAAAAGCCGGATGGTAATTTTGAAAAAATGCCTTTACTGAGTAATGATTTTAAATTTCATCAGACCGTTTCCAATTTACGAGCATCCGTCAAACAGATATTAAAAGAAAATTTCAGCATTTCAGCCGGGCTTTCAATGGAGGCAACTGATATTTATTTTGAATTGCTGAAAAATAACAGCCAGGCAAAAAATAGTTATTACACCTTGCTGCCTTTTGCAAATATGAACCGTAACTGGAAAGACAAAATCAATCTTACTCTCGCTTACCGGAGAACAATCCGCCGCCCAGGAATTAATGAATTAAATCCTGCCATCGATTTTGGAGATCCTTACAATGTCCGTTTTGGAAATTCTGAACTCGTAGCTTCTACTTCCGACAATTTTGATTTGATACTCGGCAAAACAAAACCATTGTATTATATCAATGTTGGAATGGGTTTTAATAATGTAAAAAATATCTTCACCCAGGTACGTACCTTATTAGTGGATGGTAAGACACAAATAACCTGGGAAAATATTAGCGGAAGAAAAGAATATGAAGTGAGTACCTGGAGCGGATATACGATCAATAAGAAAACAAAACTGAACCTGAGTGCAAGTTATACCCATAACGTTTACAGTGCATTTGATAAAACTATAAACCGCTACCGCAATGGTGGCTCATTTACATCTAACGTCAATGGGAATTATCTTTTTAATGAGAATTGGAATTTCACCGGAAGTTTTGCTTTAAACCGGTTTGCAAATCCACAGGGCTATGTAAGATGGAACACAAGTATGAATATCGGGATTCAACGAAAATTACTCAATAAGAAATTGGTTATTACAATAAACATTATTGATCCATTAATACAACAGGAAATCAGAAGTTTAACTTACGGCTCACGGTTTAACCTGGAAAGTTTCAGCAGTACACAAACAAAAAACTATAGGCTGACAGTGGCTTATAATTTTTCGAATGCTGGTAAGAAAGTTGTTTTGAAACAAAATAAAATATTAAAAGATTTAAAATAATGTGTTTAAGAAACTGTTTTTTCTATTGAAATCTTTTTCATTAGCCAACTTTGATTAACGGGCACCATCCATTTATTTTCCAGTTCATCTTTTGTCTGCACCAGGTTATTAAAGTAGATTGTATCAGCAGAAATAAATTTATTATCAAAAGAATATTGTAATTGTGAGAGGGGAAGTAACTGTACTTTATCTTTTATTGCAAATGCAAGTGTAGTTCTGTCAAAAAGAGTTACACCAAATTTCTGTTCAATATCTTTTATCAATCTTACGGAACTGTCGGTGCTGCATCCGCTTACACCGGTTGCTTTTTCATCTGCCATTAAAATAATAAACTGACCAAAAAATAAATGACTGATTCCTTTTACGGGTGTACCATGACTCAACCATTTGGCCGTAAAATCATTCAACAGGTCTTCTACCTCAAAAGCCTCACTCATAGTAAACAGGCGGTTGCTCTGGTAAATCCATACACGGCTATCAGGAGAAA
>JANOFP010000004.1:0-10482 GCA_031413675.1 Bacteroidota bacterium | reverse complement strand
TTCATACCTACGCATGCGCCAACCGGATCAATACGATCATCAAAAGACTCTACGGCAACTTTTGCTCTTTCTCCCGGATCCCGAACAATTTTTTTAATTACAATTAAACCATCAAAAATTTCAGGTACTTCTATTTCAAGCAATTTTGCCAGAAACTCGGGGGCCGTTCTGGATAGAATAATTACCGGAGAATTGTTTTTCATATCCACCCTGGCTACAACAGCACGGATGCTTTCTCCTTTTTTAAAATAATCTTGTGGTATCTGTTCGCTTTTGGGCAATATCAATTCATTGCCTTCTTCGTCAAGCAATAAAATTTCTTTTTTCCAAACCTGGTAAACTTCAGCGTTTACAATATCGCCTACACGTTCGCCATATTTTTTTGCCAATACATTTTTCTTCAAATCGCTGATGCGGCTTGCCAGTGTTTGTTTCGCAGCAAGAATAGCCCGGCGACCAAAATCAAACAAATCAATTTCCTGATACAATTCCTCACCCACTTCAAAATCGGGTTCAATTTTTACCGCATCGCTGTATGCAATCTGTGCTAAGGGATCTTCCACCTGACCATCTTCCACAATCATACGACGGCGGATGATTTCCAAATCGCCTTTTTCAGCATTTACGATTACATCAAAATTTTCGTCGCTGCCATATTTTTTGCGAAGCAAAGTTTTAAAAACATCTTCCACCACTTTCATCATGGTGGGGCGGTCAATATTTTCCGCATCTTTAAATTCCTGAAACGCTTCAATTAAATTGATACTTGCCATAACGTTTTCGATTTAAAATTTCAGATTGCAAATTGCTGGAACTTGCTGCTGAATCGTCAAAATTTTATTTTTATTATAGTTGATTTTATTTCTGAAAAAGGAAGGATATGAGCAATTGTTTGCATTTTTTTCCCTTTTCCTTTTTCTTCATTTACTACTATTTCATTTTCCTGCACACTCACCATTTTTCCTTCTATCTTCATTCCATCTTTCATTACCACTTCCACATCCCGGTTAATATTTTTCAAATACTGGCGGTGCAGTATCAGTGGTTCATCAAGCCCTGGCGATGACACTTCCAATGAAAAATCGCCATCTGGGAAAAAGCCATTTTCTTCAATTTGTTTGTAAAAACTGCGATTGTATTTGACTAATTTGTCAATTGCTACGCCGTTGTCTCCATCTACAAACACTTTAATATTATTGCCGGGCAACATCTTCATTTCTACCAAAAAAATACCGGGAGTAGCATCAATAATACTACCAATAATTTTTTCCAGAACTTGTATTTGTTTGCCTTCGTTCATGAATTAAAAATGAAGAAGGGAACGAATTCGTTCCCTTCTGCTAGCTTTCTGGTACAAATGTAAGGATGTGGCGGCTTACAGCCAAAAATTTATAAAAAGTAAATAATTATTTAAAGTAGGGTCATATAGCTATAGAAACGCCTCCGTTTTGCAATCCCTCCTTAAATTTGCATATGTCAGTTTATAGAATTCTATTGTATGCCTTCCTGTTTTACCTGGCTTATAAAATTATTTTTGATTTAATAATTCCTGTTTACCGTACTACCAAACAAGTAAAAAAAGGTTTTAGGGAAATGAATGAGCGGATGAATGATCATATGAAACAAGCTTCCCATAGTGATGCCACGGAAAAAGAGCAACCGCAAAAACCAAAAGAAAGACCGGGCGACTATATTGAATATGAAGAGATAAAATGACTGTGTTTATAAAATTTTAATTTTTATATAAATACATCAAGCAATAAAACCCCTAGTAAACCCAAAATAGAAATTATCGTTTCCATTACCGTCCACGAAAGAAATGTTTGTTTAAGTGTTAGTTTGAAAAACTCTTTGAACATCCAAAAACCTGAATCGTTGATATGAGAACCAAATACACTGCCTGCGCCAACTGCCAATACCATCAACTCCGGAGAGACAACACCAGAAATTACTAAAGGAGAGACGATTCCTGCGGCAGTGATACCAGCAACTGTTGCGGAACCTATTGCCACTCGCAATAATGCCGTAATAACCCATCCAAATATTAATGGCGGCATTTGCCATTTTGTACTAAAGGATGCAATATATTCTCCGGTGCCACTATCTATCAACACTTGTTTAAATACTCCGCCAGCCGTAATGATTAATAAAATCATAGCGATACCGGCAATCGCATCGCTTAACCATTTCATCACGGTTTCCATTTTGTGTCCATTTCGTAATCCGAAAAAATAAATAGCTGCAATTGCCGAAACGAGTAAGGCTATTGTTGAATCGCCGATAAATAAGATAATTGTTTTAAATACCGAAGCCTCTGTAAGAAATGTATTGGCAAGTACTGATAATGTAATTAAAAAAACGGGGAGCAATGCAATCATGAAACTGGGAAATACGCCGGGTAATTTTTTGATTACTGAATTTTCTTCAGATGAAAATAATGTAGAAGTATCTGTTTTAATTCTTTGCAATATTCGCCCAAGAAAGGGACCTGCAATGATTACGGTTGGTATAGCGATGATGATTCCATAAATAAGAACCATTCCCATATTTGCATGAAATGCATTTACTAAAACAACCGGACCTGGATGGGGAGGCAAAAAACAATGTGTGGTACTGAGTGATGCTGCCATCGGTATAACAATGTATAATAAAGGCAATCCTGTTTTTCTGGCTAACGTAAAAACCAAAGGAACAAGAATGACAAAGCCTGCATTATAATAAAGTGGTATGCCGATTAAAAATCCGGTGAGTAAAACTGCCCATTGAATATTTTTTAATCCAAAACTTTTAATAAGTGTTACTGAGATTTGTTCAGCAGCTCCGCTTATTTCTAAAATCTTTCCGAGAATAGCTCCAAGACAAATGATTAATGCTAACCCACCCAATGTGCTACCGACTCCTTTTTCCAGCGTTTTTATTAAATCACCCGGTTGAATGCCCAAACACAAGCCGGTAAGTATAGCTACAAAAATCAGTGAAATAAACGGGCTTACTTTTTTTATGGAGAGAAAAACCTGCAAAGCGATCGCCAGTATGATGATGATAATTGTCATTTTATTGTACCGTGTTTATTAATGTGCCGATATTGCCAATAGAAATTTTTATTTCATCGCCACTTTTCAAAGTAAAATTATTTCCCGGCACAATGCCTGTTCCTGTCATTATCAAACAACCGTGCGGAAAAGAGCATTCACGATAAACAAATGATACAAGTTCCTGTGGAGTACGTTTCATCTGGCTGATCGCAATTGAATCGGCAAATACGTTTTCATTATTTCTGCTTATTGTCAATTGAATCTTTGTATTTGAATCAAGAGATTGGTCAGTAATATAAATACAAGGGCCGAGTGCTGCACATTTATCATAGGTCTTTGCCTGCGGCAGGTATAAAGGGTTTTCTCCTTCAATGCTACGGCTGCTCATATCATTGCCGATTGTATAACCATTAATTTTCCCTGATGATGTAACAACCAAAGTCAATTCAGGTTCGGGCACATCCCATGTTGAGTCTTTTCTTATCCGTACAAAATCATTTGTACCAACAATTCTATGAGGTGTTGATCTAAAAAAAACTTCGGGTCGTTCAGCTTCATAAACTTTTGCATAAAAATCTGCACCACCCGATGATTTACTTTCTTCCTGCCTGCCCACCTTGCTTCTTAAATATGTAATACCGCAGGCCCATAATTCCTGATTGCTGCCGATAGGTGCAACTATGTTTTTTAATATATCAGCTGTTGATGCAGGCAATGATTGAGTAAGTTGTTCAGTTTTTTGTAAAAGAGAATCATCGTTTATAAATGAATCCCAGTTTTCGTTTTTAACTGAATAGAATTTATTTTCGTTTTCAATTATAATTCCACTTTTGGTTTTAAAAAGTTTCATATTTTTTTTGAACCATACAAGGCATTTAAGGCATACAAGAAAACACACTTAAATGCCTTGTATGTCTAGTATGGTTAATATTCTTTTATTCAGGTAAAAGTTTAAAATAGTCATTCACCATCTGCCTTGTTCCTTCTTTTACAATATTTGAACAATTAAAATTGATTAACATCCCTTTATTTTTTTGCAACAATTTCATATACGTTAATAACTGAGCTTCGTGAACAGGTAATATGCCTTCCATTGCTTTTAATTCAACTATCAATTCATCTTCTACTAAAAAATCAAGCCTGTAATCTGTATCCAGTATCAGTCCTTTATAATTAATGGGTACGAGTAACTGGCTCTTGAAATTCATACTTTTTATTTTAAACTCCTGTCTCATACAATCCTGATAAACACTTTCGAGCAAACCCGGCCCCAGGTGTTTATGAACTTCAATTGCACAACCCACAATTTTGTAACTCATATCGTTCAGATAAGATTTTGTAAGCATGATTTTAAATATAATGAAAAAAAGGATTAACTGTATTTCTTATATGTCTTGTATGCCTTGTATGGTTCAACTATTTATTCTCTCATCTTAATTCTCAGCACATACATATCATTGGTTACATACAAAATTTTTTGATCAGGAGATAAAGCACAATTGCTTGATGCATCATCTAACCGTATCATACCTAATTTTTTTCCTTCACTGTTGAAAATATAAATTCCTCCTGGTCCGGTTGCAAATACATTTCCGTTTTTATCAATCTTAAAACCATCTGGTAATCCCTTCCATGTTTTTTCACGATACGATGCGTTGTAAAATATTTTACGGTTTGTCAGCGAATCACCAAGTACATCAAAAACATACCAGTTCGGCTTTTGAGGATCAGAATTTGCAACTAATAATCTTTTTTCACCGGGAAAAAATGCAATGCCATTGGGTCGGGTAATAGAATCAACCAGCAATACAACTTCACCAGTCGTTTTTACTTTATAAACTCCCTGGAAGGGGATCTCTTTTTTAAGATCATTCACATTCTTCTCCAGGCCATAGGGAGGATCAGTAAAAAATAATTCTCCCTGACTATTAAATACAGCATCATTGGGACTATTGAATCTTTTACCCATATAAGTTCCGGCTAAAGTCGTAAATGATGGACGAGGATCATTCAAGTCGCTATTCATTCTCGCCATTTGCCGGTTACCATGCTGACATAAAACAAGATTACCTTTTTTATCCAGTAATAAACCATTTGAACCCACTTCACCACCCCTCGGTGAAGATTCAGTATAACCTGAAGGGGTGAGATAAATTTCCTTGCCCTTTTCTGCCGTCCATTTATAAACAATATTTTTTGGAATGTCAGAAAACAAAAGCATTTTATGTTTTTCAATCCACAGAGGACCTTCACTCCAGCCAAAGCCTTCGGCAATGATTTCTGCTTTAGCATCTTTAGAAATGATATTGTCAAGTGCAGGGTCAAACCTTTCAATGGATCCAATTGTTGAATAGTTTTTTTCCACGGGTTGAGTTTTTATTTTCTGAATGGTACATGAAAAAAGTATACCGGATAAAATAATTAGAAATTTATTCATACATATATTTTTTCAAAGAAAATTATGTTTTAATGCGAATCTCTTGTTACAGCACTGCCTGAACTTCCCTGTAAAAAATCCAAATCAGCGCCTTTATCTGCACCCATCACATGTTTTATATATAAGCTTACGTATCCCCGCTCTGATGCAATTTTTGGTGCTTTCCATTCAGCTCTTCTTTTTACCAGCTCCTCGTCAGAAATATCCAAATGCAATTTTCTTTGCGATACATCCAGTTCAATCATATCACCATTTTGCACCAATGCCAGATTTCCGCCAATTGCACTTTCAGGGGAAATATGCAGTACTGCTGTTCCATAAGCTGTACCACTCATTCTTCCGTCAGAAATACGGACCATATCTTTTATTCCTTTTTCCAGAATTTTTTTTGGCAAGGCCATATTACCTACCTCGGCCATTCCGGGGTAACCAACCGGTCCAACATATTTCAATACCATAACACAAGTTTCATCGATATCTAAATCAGGGTCATCAATCCTCTTATGATAATCTTCTATACTTTCAAATACAACAGCCCTGCCTTTATGTTTTAATAAAGCTGGCGTGGCAGCAGATGGCTTTATTACAGCACCATTCAATGCCAGGTTTCCTTTTACTACTACACATCCTGCTTCTTGTTGAATGGGTTTTTCATAAGTTGCAATTACGTCCGTATTATAACAGTCCGTATTTCCTTTTATATTTTCATGATGATTTTTGCCGGTGACAGTAATAACATTTTTATGCAAATGATCTTTTAATTCATTTAATATAACCGGTAAACCACCTGCATAATAAAAATCTTCCATAAGGTATTTTCCGGATGGCATTAAATTTAACAGCAATGGAATTTTGCTGCCAATCGTATCAAAGTCTTCAAGATTTAAATCAACACCAATTCTTCCCGCAATAGCAGTAAGATGAATAAGAAAATTAGATGAGCCTCCAACTGCTGCATTTACTATTATCGCATTTTCAAATGCTTCTCTTGTAAGAATTTTATCAATAGTTAAATCTTCCTTTACCATTTGTACAATGCGTCTCCCACTTAGTTGAGCCATTACTTTTTTTCTTGAATCAGCAGCAGGTATTGCAGCTGCGCCTGATACTGTTAATCCCAATGATTCAACCATACAAGCCATTGTGGATGCTGTACCCATCGTCATACAATGGCCAATACTGCGGCTCATACAACTTTCTGCATACTCACAATCTTCCTGTGTCATCTTGCCTGTTTTCATGTCTTCATCAAACTTCCATACATGTGTACCTGAACCTATATCCTGTCCTTTATATTTTCCATTTAACATTGGTCCGCCGGGAACTACTATCGTTGGCAAACCAACACTTGCTGCACCCATCACTGTTGAGGGTGTTGTTTTATCGCAACCCGTTAATAAAACAACACCATCAATTGGATTACCACGAATGGATTCTTCGGCATCCATGCTTGCCAAGTTTCTAAAGAGCATGGCTGTTGGTTTCAGCAATGTTTCACCTAAACTCATTATTGGAAATTCAACCGGGAACCCACCGGCTTCCAGTACACCACGTTTTACTGCTTCAGCATGGCTTCTAAAATGTGCATTGCAGGGTGTGAGTTCGCTGAATGTATTACAAATTCCAATCACGGGTCTTCCATCAAATAAATCTGTTGGCATTCCCTGGTTCTTCATCCAGCTTCTGTAAATGATACCGTCTTTATCTTTTTTGCCAAACCAATCCTGGCTGCGAAGTTTTTTACTCATCTTATTTTTTTTACAATTTCGATATTCTGACTTAGAAGTTGTTGTTTAGCCCGCCCTCATGAAGTATAAATTATTCACCATTCAGCTTATTTAAATTTATGTAAATGATAATACCCAATCCTCTTTTTGCAAATTGGTGTTACACGTAAATATAATTTATAATTGTAAAAACAATTGTTCTGAGGTCCTTAATATTTGATTTGAAATAGAATTATTTTTAACTAAACAATGTAATATGCAAATCGAAACATTAAAATCCCTTTTTAGCAGGGACTTACTCAAATTAAAATCTGAAATCGGATTATATCAGGATGAAAGGAATTTATGGCTTACTGATAAAGCTATAACCAACTCTGCCGGAAATCTTTGTTTACATTTAGTTGGCAACCTGAATACATATATTGGTAAGGAGATTGGTAAAACCCATTATGTTCGAAACAGAGAGCTTGAATTTTCACTTAAAGATGTTCCAAGAGCTGAGTTACTTCAAAAAATTGATGATACAATACAGGTTGTTCAAGATGCATTAAACAAAATGAAAGTGGAGGATTTGAGTAAAGAATATCCGATGCTGGTATTTGACAAGAAAACATCGACTGAATATTTCTTAGTGCATCTGATAGCACATTTAGGTTATCATCTTGGGCAAATAAATTATCATAGAAGGCTTTTGGATAGTTAAGTAAAACATTGAACCAATACCTTTTTCTTCTTAAAGGCAAAAAGGGCTATTTCTTCTCTCGTATTTTATCTAACAACTTACTTAACAGTATTGCTTCTTCTTTGGAAAGATTGCTTACAATTGAATCCATTTCTTTGTTTCTTTCATCGAGTATCAATAAAAGTGCAAGTCCATTTTCAGTTATATTAACATCAACCAAACGCTTATCAATGATGTTTGATTTTTTAATTACCAATTTTTTAATTACCAACCGGTCTACAATCCGGCTGGTATCACTCATTTTGTCAAGTAGCCTTTCCCGAATTTGCAAAGTGGAAAGCGGCTTAGGGTGGCTGCCACGAAGAATGCGGAGAATATTATATTGTTGCGGTGTAATATCTGACGAACCCACAATCTGCTTTATTTTTTCCATAAGAAAGCCGTAGGTGTAAAATAAATTGATGTAAGCCCGTTGATAATCATTCCTGAATTTCTGCTGATTAATGTCATTTTCTATTCCCATGCTACTGTTTAAAATTTAAACTCAGTTATTTAATAATGCCGTTTCTTAGATTTTCATAAAAAGGGGAACTAATTAAAAAAAATACAAATCAAATAAATAGAACCCGTAAACGAAATTTCGGGTTAATAGGTTGCTAAGTCCATGCCAAGTTTTAAAAACAGTTATCAACAATCGTTATTTTTTTGGGGAATACCCCAAAAGTGGTATTTGTAGTGAATCAAAATCTTCTTTACTTTGATATACCATCAAACTACCACACCATGAAAATGTTAGTCGAATCTTTCAGAAATTTCTGGGAAGGATTTTCTTCTTTTTATACTTCGATATATGATGAAATGAGGGGTATGTAATTTCATTCTGTATTCTTTTTTTGGGAGGTAAATTTTTACACCTCCCAAACCTTTGTTCCCTCGCTGCAGTTCGAACAGATATCAATATTTTTTCTGCCGTGTAATAAATCGGTTCTGAATTTTTTATACTCACGATTATTCCAGATTTCTTTAAATGGCTTTTGTTTTAAATCGCCAAGCCGGTGTTGCGCATCTTTATCAAAACAACAAGGAGCTACCAAACCATCCCAGGTAATTACCGGGTCGTGCCAGAGACGCCAGCAATGGTTTGAAAGTTTTCCTTTAAATTCATTTCCGTTTTTTGTTTTTCGGTAGCGGCTGTATTTATCTATTGAAGGAATTAGTTTATTCGGATCATTGGCAAAATCATAGACCTGTGCAGTTTTGAACCACACATCATCCACACCAATTTGTTTTCCCAGTTGTTTTACATCTTCAATCTGGTGTTCATTTGGTTTTACAACTAAAAATTGAAAAACGATAAAAGGCGTTTTACTTTTCATTGCTTTTTTCCATTTCACAATATTTTTTGTGCCTTCAATTACTTTTTCAAGATTGCCGCCAATGCGATATTGCTGATAAACTTCCTGTGTAGTCCCATCAATAGAAATAATTAGCCGATCCAATCCGCTCTCAATTGTCCGCTTTGCATTTTCATCATTCAGGTAATGTGCATTGGTAGATGTGGCTGTATAAATTTTTTTTGAAGAAGCATATTTTACCATATCTAAAAAATCGGGATTAAGATAAGGTTCGCCCTGGAAATAAAAAACCAAATACCAAAGCTCCTTTGACAACTGATCAATGGTTTCTTTAAAAAAATTTTTTTGAAGCATCCCGATTGGCCGTGTAAATGCTCTTAAGCCACTCGGGCATTCGGGACAGCGGAGGTTACAGCTTGTTGTTGGCTCAAAAGAAATTGATATGGGATAGCCCCATTGTACCGGTTTTTTAAACCATTTACTTATATAATAACTACTCAAAACTTTTATCCCATTCAGGACACGGCTAAAACTAAGTTTCGAAATAAGATTCAGTGTATCGTTTCTGTTTAATCGGGGCATGAAGTGTAAAAGTAAGTCAGTATCTTCAAATGAGATTATTATGATTCGGTCCTATCCATATAAAATATTTCCACTTGGCGATTCTGGCATAACAATCGATTTCGGAAATGTAATTGACGAACAAATCAACCAATATGTCATTTCGCTATTCCAATATTTAACGGATCATCCATTGCCGTATCAGAAAGAAATTGTTTCATCCTTTAGTTCGATAACGGTTTACTATCATTTATATAATTTAAGAAAAAACGCTGAAACATATTCAACTGCTTATGAATGGATGAAGGAAAAACTTGTAAAATCCCTGGATTGTGATTTACAAAAGAATCGTGTTGAAGAAAAAGTGATTCGCATTCCTGTCTGTTATGAAAAAGGATTTGCAACTGATATTGAATTGCTTGCTTCTGAAAAAAAAATAAGTGTTGAAGAAATTATTCAGCTACATACTTCGGTTAATTACCGGGTTTATATGCTTGGCTTTTTGCCCGGTTTAAATCCGGTGCAAGCGCGGCCTATGCCGGGCTGCGGAACGCATCGGTGCTAAGGTAACGTAGCCCAGAATCAACGATCAGCGTCGCGACCGTCTTTCTTGGCCCCAGCCGCGCGGCGATGCGCAGGGCCGCCACGATATTGCCCCGGTCGAGGTGCCCGCAAAGATCGCCTC
>JANOFP010000003.1:0-10604 GCA_031413675.1 Bacteroidota bacterium | reverse complement strand
TTCTACACCGCAACGATCACACACAATACCCTTGTAACGGATACGTTTGTATTTTCCACATGCACATTCAAAATCCTTTACCGGCCCAAAAATCCGTTCGCAAAACAAACCATCACGTTCAGGTTTGTAAGTACGATAGTTAATGGTTTCAGGCTTCAGCACTTCACCATAACTTCTTTCAAGAATGGTATCAGGCGAAGCCAGGCCGATTGTAATTTTTGTAAAGGCAGCTTTTGGTCGATTTTCTTTTCTGATAGACATAATACGTTTATCGTTTAAAGTTTTTTGTTTTTGTTTCCAGCGACATCAAATCAGTTCATCTTCCGTTGCGTCGCACTCTTCAACGTTCTGATCTTTACTCACCATTTACAACTCACCATTCACACTATTCGAACTTAAGATCAAGACCCAATCCTCTCAACTCATGAACCAATACATTGAAAGATTCCGGCACTCCAGCTTTTGGAACATTGTCGCCTTTTACAATCGCCTCATAGGTTTTTGCTCTTCCAATAATATCGTCTGATTTAAGCGTTAATAATTCCTGAAGAATATTTGATGCACCATATGCTTCCAATGCCCAAACTTCCATCTCACCAAAACGCTGACCACCAAACTGAGCTTTACCACCCAACGGCTGTTGTGTAATTAAACTATATGGTCCGATTGAACGGGCATGCATTTTATCATCCACCATGTGGTGTAGTTTGATGACATAGATAATACCCACGGTCGCTTTCTGATGAAATTTATCACCTGTTTCGCCATCATATAAATATGTGTGACCGTACATCGGAATATTTGCCTGCTTGCAATGGTCTGCTATTTCATCTACGGATGCACCGTCAAAAATCGGCGTAGCGAATTTCAATCCTAATTTTTCACCTGTCCATCCAAGGATTGTTTCATAAATCTGTCCCAGATTCATACGGCTTGGTACACCAAGCGGATTCAATACTACATCAACCGGAGTTCCATCTTCAAGGAACGGCATATCTTCCTGACGGACGATTTTTGCAACAATACCTTTGTTACCGTGACGACCCGCCATCTTATCTCCCACTTTCAACTTACGTTTTACAGCTATATAAACTTTTGCAAGTTTCAGTACACCTGCAGGTAACTCGTCTCCAATCGAAATATTAAATTTTTCTCTTTTGTAACGACCCAGCTCTTCGTTGTACTTAATATTATAGTTGTGTAAAAGCGTATTGATCTGATCATCTGTTTTCCTGTCACCTGTCCAATGCAATGGATTTATATTCTGATAATCTATTTCAGAAAGATTTTTTGGAGTAAACTTGGCTCCTTTACCAATCAATGTTTCACCAAAATTATTGCTTACACCTGCTGATGTATGTTTACTCAGCAAAGCGGTCAATTTTTCAAGCAACACGTCCAGTACAGCTTTCTCATTGGTGTCGTGAATTTTTTCCAGTTTTTCCAATGCTGCTTTCTCTCTCACTTTACCATTCTTATCTTTCTTAGCACGTTGGAATAATTTTTTTCCTATCACTACACCTTCTACTCCGTTTGGAGCTTTTAATGAAGCATCTTTTGCATCACCAGCTTTATCACCAAAGATGGCTCGCAACAATTTTTCTTCCGGTGTTGGATCACTTTCTCCTTTCGGAGTTATTTTTCCAATTAAAATATCACCTTCTTTTATTTGTGCGCCGATGCGGATAATACCATGCTCATCCAAATCTTTTGTTGCTTCTTCCGATACATTTGGAATATCAGGTGTCAGTTCTTCTTCACCCAATTTTGTGTCACGAACTTCCAACTCATATTCTGAAATATGCAAGGAAGTAAACATATCTTCTTTTACAACTCTTTCACTTATTACGATTGCATCCTCAAAGTTGTAACCTTTCCATGGCATGAATGCCACTTTCAGATTTTTACCAAGAGCAATCTCACCATTTTGTGTAGCGTATCCTTCTGTAAGAAAATCACCTTTCTTTACTTTCTGACCTTTCTTAACAGCAGGTGTAAGATTGATACAAGTTTCCTGGTTTGTTTTGATAAACTTTGTCAGCTTATAAACTTTTAAATCTTCTTCAAAGCTTACCAACTTTTCCATTTCGTCTCTGTCATAACGAACATGTATTTCATTTGCATCAACATATTCAACCACACCATTACCATCTGAGTGAATTTGAATTCTTGCATCACGGGCCGCTTTTCCTTCCAATCCTGTACCTACAATAGGTACATCCGGACGAATTAATGGAACAGCCTGGCGTTGCATGTTTGAACCCATCAATGCACGGTTCGCATCATCATGTTCAAGAAACGGAATTAAGGATGCACTTAAACCAACAATCTGGTTTGGAGCTACGTCCATAAATTCTACTTCTCCTTTATCCAATATTGGAAAATCACCTGTTTGACGTGAAGCAATTCTATCATCTTTAAATTCTCCTTTATCATCTAACAGCGAATTTGCCTGCGCAATTTTTTTCGAATCTTCTTCCTCTGCACTCAGATAAGAAAGTTTTTTCATATCCACTTTGCCATCATTCACTTTACGATAGGGTGTTTCAATAAAACCCATATCATTAATCTTTGCATGCACACAAAGTGTAGAAATCAAACCAATGTTTGGACCTTCCGGTGTTTCGATTGTACACAAACGACCATAGTGGGAATAGTGTACGTCACGAACCTCGAAGCCTGCTCTTTCACGACTCAAACCACCTGGCCCGAGTGCTGAGATACGGCGTTTATGGGTAATCTCACTTAGTGGATTTGTTTGATCTAAGAACTGAGATAGCTGGGATGTACCAAAGAATGAATTGATAACAGAAGAAAGTGTTCTTGCATTAATCAAATCAACCGGTGTAAATACTTCATTATCTCTTACGTTCATTCTTTCACGTATTGTACGGGCCATACGTGCAAGACCGACACCAAACTGAGCATACAATTGTTCTCCAACAGTACGTACCCGACGATTGCTCAGGTGATCAATATCATCTATCTCTGCTTTACCATTTGTTAAACGAACAAGATATTTTACAATCAGAATTATATCTTCTCTTGTAAGTGTTTTTTGTTTTAATGAATTATCAAGATTCAGTTTACGGTTAATTTTATAACGACCAACCTCTCCTAAATCATAACGCTTATCACTAAAAAATAATTTATCGATAATGCCACGAGCCGTTTCATTATCCGGAGCATCGGCACCGCGTAATTGACGATAGATGTACTGAACTGCTTCCAGTTCGCTGTTAGAAGTATCTTTATTAAGTGTGTTGTAGATAATAGCATAATCGCCACCTACATCTTCACGCTGAATGAAAATACTCTCCACTTCCATTTCAGAAATCATAGTGATAGCTTCTTCATCGAGAATTGAATCTCTTTCAAGCACCACTTCATTTCTTTCAATAGAAACAACTTCACCGGTATCTTCATCCACAAAATCTTCTACCCAACTTCTCAATACACGGGCAGCTAACCTTCTGTTAGCATATTTATTTAATGTTTTTTTATCGGTTTTAACTTCATCCGCCATTCCGAAAAGCTCCAGAATGTCTTTATCTGTTTCATAACCGATAGAACGAAGTAACGTTGTTACCGGGAATTTTTTCTTACGGTCAATGTAAGCATACATCACATTATTGATGTCTGTTGCAAATTCCATCCACGCACCTTTGAAAGGAATTACTCTTGCCGAGTAAATCTTAGTTCCATTGGGGTGAACAGACTGACCAAAGAAAACGCCGGGTGAGCGGTGCAACTGTGATACAACAACACGTTCAGCACCATTGATAACAAACGTACCACGCGGTGTCATATAAGGAATGTTTCCAAGAAACACATCCTGTACGATTGTTTGAAAGTCCACGTGTTCTTCATCGTTACAACTTAAGCGAAGCTTTGCTTTTAACGGAACAGCGTAAGTCAAACCCCTTTCCATACACTCTTCAATCGTGTAACGTGGCGGGTCAATAAAGTAATCTAAGAACTCCAGTACGAAAATATTTCGTGTGTCGGTAATCGGGAAGTTATCCTTAAACACACGGAATAAGCCTTCAATATCTCTTTTGTCAGGCGTGGTTTCCAACTGGAAAAATTCTTTGAAAGACTGAATCTGTACTTCGAGCAGGTCGGGAGCGTCTGCTAAATGTTTGATCTTACCGAAATCTACCCTGTGGTTCAATTTTGTTGAAGACATAAATGTAAAACCGGTTTTAATAAGTTTATGGGTGTGCAAATCATTCACGTGCATTTATTTAAGAAAAATAAAAGCCAGCGATTATCAACTAATAATTCATGATTTTGTACCCCAATGTGTTTTGCGCAAAAATAAAGGACGGCAAAGATAGGATTTAAAATTTCTCAGCCAAGAAAACTTTGCTAACAAAAACCCCGCCGAAACTACCCTAAAAGAGGTATTTGCCAGAAACCATCTTTCCACTAGCTTGTATAAATTTTTTTCAAATGAATTGGAAAAATTTTATACGGGATTATTTAAGTTTTAACCGGAAGGAAAGAATTGCTATAGTCGTAATTGCCGGGGTGATGATGTTTATCATATTAGCCCCTAAAATTATTTCAATGTCGGCAAAAAATAACAAAGTAAAAACCGATACAGCATGGTTTGCTGCGGTTAGAAACCTAGAACAAAAAAATCCTGATTCACTCAACCGGGGCATTCAAAAAGATAATAATGACAGAAATGATTATGCCTACCAATACGACAAAACGAAAAGCAGTTACAATGAAAACAATAACACAAGTGGAGAGCTTTTTTATTTTGACCCAAATATTCTAAATACCGATGGTTGGAAAAAGTTGGGATTAAAAGAAAAGACAATTCAAACGATTCAGAATTATTTAAGCAAGGGAGGGAAATTCAAAAAGAAGGAAGATTTGCAAAGAGTTTATGGCATGCGGCAAAATGAGTATGAACGGCTAGCTCCTTATGTGAAAATTGAATCACAGACTGAAACTAAAAACACTGAATCCTTATCAAAAACAAAATATGAAGACCAGCCCATAAAACAATTTACTTCCCGTTACTCATTTATTGATATTAATACAGCGGATACTACAGCTTATATTTTATTACCAGGTATTGGGAGCAAGCTAGCTGGAAGAATTGTAAACTTCAGAGATAAGTTGGGTGGATTTTATTCGGTGGAGCAGGTAAAAGAAACTTTTGGTTTGCCCGATTCGACTTATCAGAAAATAAAACAGTATCTAAAATTAGAGAACCCATTGGTAAAAAAAATAAATATTAATACTGCAACGATTGATGAACTAAAAGCACACCCATATATCAAATACGGTTTGGCAAACCCCATTATTGCTTATCGTAATGAGCATGGGTTATTTTCTAAAGTAGAAGATGTAAAGAAGGTGATGGCAGTAACGGAGGAAGTTTATAATAAAATAGCGGCTTATCTTACTGTTCAATAATTAGAAATGCTTTATAGATTATTGTATTCGTTTTCTCAATTAACCACTACCCTCTTTCCTTTCTGTACTTCATATCTAAAAAAGCAAGTACAGTAAAAAAAACAAAGTAACCAATTGAATTCAACTCATGATTTAGAAATAATGCACCCGGTTTGTCAACATTTGTCATTGACGTAAATGTAAGAAATGGGAATGCAAATGGCATTTTATCCACCTGCTCCCAGGAAAGCAGGATCATTGCTGATATTAATAATGCAAGACCAATGGCAATTGGTACAATGAAATTTTTTAACCGCAGACTAAGCCAGTATTGAAAAGAGATTATCCCCAAGAGGGAAATAAATGTTCTCAAATTCATTTTTAAAAGTAATACCCAATCTGGTGTTGCGTGCAAGAAAGTATATCTTTTATGTATAATATTTGCGAGTACTGCACAACCAACCATAAAAAAATTGAACATCACAAAAAGAAATAAAATCATCAACAGAATAGTTGTGAGCTTGGAGAAAAAAATATTTGCAAGGGATTGTGGCGAAGCAAATACCTGTTTCCATGTATTATTTTTGAATTCAATTTGTGGAATCATACTGCAAACAAGAATTACAAACATGGGTAGTAGAAAGGATGCAAAGGACTGCCATCCCTGTAAAAAATGTTGCTCCCACGGATGTGCATTCAAGGTTGGTATTATTTTATTTGCCCTGGCAACATACATGATAAAGAAAATAGCCGGAATAAAGCCTGATCCGATAAGGCAAAGCCAGAATGCTGAGCTACGTTTTGCTTTTATTAATTCGGTACGTATTGAAATTAAAATACTCATTAGTTGTTGCTTGTAATGTCAAGAAATAATTGTTCGAGATCGCTTTGTTGCGGATGTGATGAATAGATATCAACCCCGTTTTGTATCAACATCCTGTTCACTTTTGCAGCTTGCTCTCTGTTTTGATAAGGTATTAAAATTTTGTTTTCAAGTTGCTCGGTGGTATATTCCTGTTGTAATAATTGTATGGCTTTCCCATTATCACTGGTTTCAATTTCAAGTGCTGCTTGTTTTGTTTTCATTTGCTGCAACTCGGATAGTACACCTTGAAAAAGCATTTTGCCTTTATGAATAATACCAACATGTGTTGCCATCCTTTCTACTTCATTTAAGATATGGCTGGAAACGATTACCGTTGTATTGTTTTCTTTATTAAGTTTCTTAAGTAGCTCTCGTACTTCAATAATACCATTTGGGTCAAGTCCATTTGTAGGTTCATCAAGAATTAATAATTCAGGCTGGTGTAATAAAGCTATAGCAATTGAAAGCCGCTGCTTCATTCCCAATGAAAATTGTTTTGCTTTTTTACTCTTTGTATTTTCAAGACCAACAATTTTTAACACTTCGTCAATTCTATTTTTGCCGCATTGATAAATGCGACGGTATATATCAAGGTTTTCTTTTGCGGTTAAATGTCCATAAAGTGATGGCTGCTCAATAAGCGACCCCAATCTCTTCAGCGTTTCTATTCTATTGTGTCCAAAATCTTTTCCGAATATTTCAATCGTTCCTTCTTGATTGCGCAATAGCCCAAGTAACAAACGAAGCGTTGTAGTTTTACCAGCACCATTGGGCCCAAGAAAACCATAGATGCTTCCTTTGGGAACATCCAGATTTACATCCTGAAGTGTTTTTGTTTCTGATCCAAAGGAGAAGTTGAGGTTTGTAGTTTTGATTAAGCTTTTTGACATGATTTATCTCTTTCGCAGGCAAATTCATTAATAAGATTGATATAAACTAATTTAAAGACGCAATCTGTTATTTGCAGGTTACAATCTATTTAATAAAACATCACACAATCTAAATTTTGTACATTGCAAAACTAAATTTATTCACCATCTGAATTATTTAGTAAGTGTTGCATAAGTTCAATAGAAATTTCGAACGATGAACAGAGTCTAAAGTTTCGAGATAAACTGTTACATCGGAATTTTTTTAGTCGCAATTCTGCCGGTACCATAAAAAATATTTATGTCAAACGATTTACGCAAGCAACAGGCTCTCGAATATCATTCTAAAGGAAGACCTGGAAAAATTGAAGTGGTCCCTACTAAAGAAGCAAAAACGCAAAGAGATTTATCGCTTGCCTATAGCCCCGGTGTAGCGGAGCCTTGTCTTGAAATTGCAAATAATATTGAAGATGTATATAAATACACGGCCAAAGGAAATTTGGTGGCTGTAATAAGTAATGGCACTGCTGTGTTAGGATTGGGGAATATAGGCCCTGAAGCAAGTAAGCCGGTGATGGAAGGCAAAGGGGTGTTGTTTAAAATTTTTGCCGACATTGATGTGTTTGATATTGAAATAAATGAAAAAGATCCGGTAAAGTTTGTACAGATTGTAAAAGCACTGGAACCCACTTTCGGTGGAATAAACCTGGAAGATATAAAAGCTCCCGAATGTTTCTATATCGAGCAGGAATTAAAAAAACTCTTGCACATCCCAATCATGCATGATGACCAGCATGGCACGGCAATTATTTCGGCTGCGGCATTGTTAAATGCTTTGGAAATACAAAAGAAAAAAATTGATAAAGTAAAAATAGTTGTGAATGGCGCTGGTGCAGCTGCTATTTCCTGTAGTCAGTTATATGAATCATTGGGTGCAAAGCATGAAAATTTTTTGATGCTGGATCGTAAAGGTGTTTTGCATCATGGCAGATCGGACCTGGATGAAATGAAAAAATTATTTGCGAATGGGAATAAGGATATGACACTTGCAGAAGCATTGAAAGATGCAGATGTTTTTATCGGATTAAGTTCAGGCAATTGTGTAACAGCAGATATGGTAAAGAGCATGGCAAAAAATCCAATTGTATTTGCAATGGCAAACCCGACACCCGAAATAAGCTGGGAAGAAGCTACCGCTGCAAGAAAAGATTTGATTATGGCAACGGGCCGTAGTGATTATCCTAACCAGGTAAATAATGTTTTAGGCTTTCCCTATATTTTTCGTGGTGCATTGGACGTTCGTGCTACCGCTATTAATGAAGCAATGAAATTAGCAGCAGTGAAAGCATTAGCTGAATTAACTAAAACACCGGTACCGGATATTGTGAATATGGCTTACAATGAAACAACAATTTCATTTGGAGCGGAATATATTATTCCAAAACCACTTGATCCACGATTGCTTGCTACAGTTGCACCTGCAGTTGCAAAAGCGGCAATGGAAAGTGGTGTGGCAAAACAACCGATTGAAAACTGGGGTAATTATATTAGCAGTTTGAATAAGCGGTTAGGATTAGATAACCAGGTAATGCGGGTGATTGGCAATAAAGCCCGCCGTGATCCGAAACGTATTGTATTTGCAGAAGCTGACAATATAAAAATTCTGAAAGCAGCTCAGATTGTTTTTGATGAAGGAATTGGTTATCCGATTTTGTTAGGCGATGAAAAGAAAATAAAAAGCATAGCAGCAACAAATGGAATTGATATTGAAGGTTTGCCAATCCTTGATCCAAGAGATGAGACAACAGAAGAAAAAAGAAATCAATACGCAGAAATTTTTTTAGCAAAAAGAGGTAGAAGAGGATTCAATGCGTATGAAGCAAAGAAAGTAATGCGTGACCGGAATCATTTTGGATGTATGATGGTAGAATGTGGTGATGCTGATGCAATGATTTCGGGATTGACTAAAAACTATCCGGATACAATTCGCCCTGCGTTGCATTGTATCGGTACTGAACCGGGAGTAAAAAAAATTGCAGGGATGTATTTGATGCTCGCAAAAAAAGGCCCGTTGTTTTTGGCAGATACAACTGTGAATTTTAATCCAACAGCAGAAGAACTGGCTGAGATAACTTTATTAACTGCGAAAGAAGTACGGAATTTCAATATCATTCCAAGAATTGCAATGCTTAGTTATTCCAATTTTGGCAGCAGCGATAGCCCCGAAGCCAAATTAGTAGCAAAGGCAAGAGAAATTGTAAAAGCAAAAATGCCAACCTTACTGGTGGATGGAGAAATGCAGGCAAGTGTAGCTTTTAATAAAGAGTTAATGAAAGAAAATTATCCATTCAGCGAACTGGTGGATAAAGATGTGAATACATTGATTTTTCCAAACCTTGCAGCAGGAAATATTGCTTACAACCTGATGAAAGAATTGGAAACTGCAGATGCAGTGGGTCCGATACTTTTAGGTTTAAAAAAACCGGTTCATATTTTACAACTTGGAAGCTCGGTTCGTAGTATTATTAATATGGCATTGATTGCTGTAGTGGATGCACAAATGAAAAGCAAAAATCCAACAGAAGAAATTGTAAAAAAATCGAGGTGGTGGAAACGATTTAAAAAAGTAAGTAAGGATTTGTGAGTAGTGGGTTATCAGGTCATTTTTGAAATACAAATGCTCAATGTTCAATATTTTTTTATTAGAACCCGCGGTTAATAAAAAAATCGTCTGCATCCTGTATCTTGCAGCATAACCCATGGCCATATTTAAAGACATAGGACAGTACCTGCTCATGTTGAAAGGCATGTTTACCAAACCGGAAAACATGAAGATGTACTGGAAAGAATTTATGCATCAATGTGCCGATATTGGTATCGGTTCCTTGCCCATTGTTTGTATTATTTCTGTTTTTATGGGTGCGGTGTCCACGGTGCAAACTGCTTATCAATTAGTATCTCCTCTTATTCCTCCAAGCACCATTGCGCAAATTGTAAGAGACACAATGATTCTTGAATTTTCTCCAACACTTATTTGTATTGTTCTTGCTGGTGTAGTTGGTAGCAAGATTGCAAGTGAACTTGGCAACATGCGAATCAGTGAGCAGATAGATGCACTGGAAATAATGGGAGTGAATTCAAAGACCTATTTAATTATGCCAAAAATCCTTTCAGCACTTGTAGTGGTTCCTATGTTGGTTGTTATATCGGGTGCTTTGGGTATCTGGGGCGGAAGATTAGCAGGTAGTAGTGGAAACATTATTTCACCAAGTACATTTGATAAAGGCCTGCTTGAATTTTTTGTTCCATTCAATGTGACATTTGCTTTGTATAAAGCCTACACATTTGCTTTTATCATTTCGAGTATCCCTTCCTATTTTGGTTATTATGTAAAAGGAGGAGCATTGGAAATCGGAAGGGCAAGCACAAAAGCAGTTGTTATCAGTTGTATCCTG
>JANOFP010000002.1:0-2818 GCA_031413675.1 Bacteroidota bacterium | reverse complement strand
AATCAGCGTATTCGCTGGGCAAGCAAAGCCGATAAATATAATGATAAAAGAATTTTCCCCGTTTTGCTCTTAGTTTATCTTTTCAATCTCTCATTCTTAGTCTTATTTATTGCCGGGTGGTGGAATTCTTTTTACTGGTACAGCTTATTAATTTTACTTGCAGCGAAAACATTGATAGAGTTTCCATTTCTTTTTTCCGTTTCAACTTATTTTAGTAAAACTAATTTATTGAAATACTTCTTCTTTTTTCAACCCCTGCATATTTTTTATACAATTATTGCTGGATGGTTGGGAAAGTTTGGCAGCTATGAATGGAAGGGAAGAAGAGTTAAGTAAATTGCATATAAGTATCTTACAGGCATGAGCAATGTTTCGAAATCATTTTCTGCTGCTGCATGGCGGCGTTTAAAAAAAAACAAAGGAGCCCTATTTGGTTTGGTTGTTATTTTCCTTGCTGTTATTGTTGCCATCTTCGCTTATTTTATTGCTCCGGATAAAACCCCCAATGCAAATCGCATCCTGGTAGAGATAGATGGTGAAAAGCCGGGCTTTAAACAAAATTTTTTGCTGTTAAAAAAAGAAAGAATTGTAAAAGCAGGTTTTTTTCAGCAATTATTTATGGGCAAAGAAGATGATTATGATTACATCCCCGTTTCCAGCTTTGAGAAAAAAGGCGACAGTTTAATAATTCAAAAATTTATTGATGAAGATGTATCAGAAAGAGAGGCATGGCATAATTCGTATGTATCATTTCGACCAATTAAACAGTCAACTTTTCTGTTGGGCACCGATAGTTATGGTCGTGATATACTCAGTCGCTTGATAGTAGGCACAAGAGTAAGTTTAAGTGTAGGCTTCATTGCTGTTGTCATTTCGCTCAGCATCGGATTAACGTTGGGTTCACTTGCCGGTTATTTTCGTGGCAGAACAGATAATATTATTATGTGGTTCATCAATGTGATATGGAGTATTCCAACTTTATTACTTGTTTTTGGAATTACTTTATTATTGGGCAAAGGGTTCTGGCAGGTATTTATAGCTATCGGTTTAACAATGTGGGTAAATGTTGCCCGGCTGGTTAGAAGTCAGGTAATGAGTGTTCGTGAATTAGAATATGTTGAAGCGGCTAAAGCATTGGGCTATTCTTCTGTAAGAATTATTATTAAACATATTTTACCAAATATCATGGGTCCGGTAATTGTAATTGCAGCTTCTAATTTTGCTGCAGCAATTGTAATTGAAGCTGGCTTAAGTTTTTTGGGAGTGGGGGTACAGCCACCAATGCCCAGTTGGGGATTGATGATAAAAGAGAATTATAATTTTATAATAACAGAAAACCCGATGCTTGCGTTGGCACCGGGTTTTGCAATTATGTTACTCGTTCTAGCTTTTAATTTATTGGGCAATGGGTTACGTGATGCGTTGAACGTAAGATGAGTTTTAAAAAATTATTTTCTTGAATACCGATAACTGCCACTCCATACGTTGGTAGGTTTTGTAAGCGATGTTACTGTTATGTTTACTAAATTCAAAGAGGTAACAGGTGTATTTGTAATTGTATAGTTATTTATACTTGTAGTTGAGTTGTTGGTACTTGTAAAAAACACAGTATTGGTACCATCGTCTTTTTTTGCAGTTATGGCTATACTTACTCCATTTGCGGGCAACGTTGATGTAATTGTTACCGTTAAATTAAAAGGGCCTGTTGTTGCAGCCTGGTTTGATCCATCGGGAGGATTAAGTGTAACAACAAGATTTGCTTCTGTTGTACCACCACCACCGCCGCCACCACCACTTTTTTTACAGCCAGATGATAGAACGATTGAACCAATAATAAACAGAGAAAATAGTCGTAAAATAGATTTCATAAATAACTTTTATAAGGGTTCAAATTAGGAATTATCTGTTGCTTATCCAAAAACGTTTGCGTGGCGGTTAAAGTTTTCTTCTAATGAAATAAAAGTTTCAGTTCTTTCAATTCCTTTTATTTTTTGCAGTTCGTCGTGTAGTACAAACCGTAACTGTTCAATATCCTTACAAACAATTTCGGCGAACATACTGTAGTTACCTGTTGTATAGTTCAACCGAACTATCTCTTTAATTTTTTGAAGTTCTTTTGCCACATTATCATACATCGAACTTTTTTCAAGGTAAATTCCTATAAAAGCTATTACATCATATCCCATTTTACGCAAATCAACATTAAACCGGGTGCCTTTTACAATACCCGCATCTTGTAATTTTTTTATGCGTACATGAATAGTGCCCCCTGAGACAAAAAATTTTTTACCTAATTCCGCATACGAAACATTTGCATTGTCAACCATGTATTGAATGATTTGCAAATCCAATTTGTCAAGGTTTAATTTAGTAGCCATATTAAAGAGTAATTTTAGAATATTTTCAATAATAGTAAAAATAATTAGTATTTTTCAAATGTTTTAAAATTTTTATTAGATAATTTGGAATATGATGTTGAGTGTTTTTATATTTGTGTCATCAAAGCCTGCCTGCGGTAGGCAAGTTCTTTAAACAAAGATGATAATACTGTGGGGTTATGAAATTGCGAAAGCTTGGAAGACATGCCCTCTTGTCTCGGGGGTTAGGATAACAGTATAAATATAGCATAGAGCCGTTTAGGTAGCAATACCTGAACGACCGGGGTCGACCACCGAACTTTGTGCTACAACTAACTGCCTCGTGGAGGTTCGATTCCTCCCCCTACAGCTTCTTTTTTAATTGAGCCTTCGTTCTCTAACGGAGGCTTTTTAATTTTGTAATTACATAAGTAAGACTGCAAAGACTCTCTTTTATCGGG
>JANOFP010000001.1:0-6288 GCA_031413675.1 Bacteroidota bacterium | reverse complement strand
TTGCTACGGCCCTGCCAGTGGCAGATGAAAAACTATACAATGCAATTCCACTTATAATCATTTGCAAACCCAAACTGAAATAGGGATTAAAATTCAATGCCTGTTTCTTAGTATATAAAGTTGCAATTGCCCATGTCCAGGTTGCAATTACTGATAATAAAATTCCCCATCTGAACCGAGGATCAAGAAAATCATGCAAATGATCGTAAAATATGATACACACTCCAGAGAAACCAAGTAATAACCCAAGGATTGCCATTACCGGCATTTTTTCCTTAGAAATAAAAAGCCCGATCACAACTAACCATAAAGGAAATATTGCACCAATGATAGAGCCAAGCCCGGCAGAAATTCCATATTGCAAGGCAAGAGTGCTAAGTCCGTTGCTGATCATAAAATTTAAAAAACTTAACACCAATATCGGAATCCATTCTTTTCCTTTTGGTAAAGCAGTTTTTTTTATTAAAAAAAATACCACATAGCAAGTACCGCCAAGCAGTTGCCGGATAGCTGCCATTTGAAATGCGTCGGGAATATATCTTACACCTTCTTTGCTCGCCAGCCAGGTGGTGCCCCAGAAAAAACAAACTAATGCTAAAGCAAAAATTGCTTTTGCTCTTGTCCCTTTTTTATGAATGGTCAATGGATTGAGTGCCGATAAACTTTTTATAGCATCGGTGGATTGGGATAATGTTTTATTGAAATCGAATAACGGCATTGATTTATAAAATCAATTTTTATCTATTTGTGAATGGTCAGTTGTCAGTTGTGAGTAGAGTTATTCACAACTCACTTCTCAGCACTCACAGTTTTAATGTTTAAAATGTCTCATACCCGTAATTACCATGGCAAGTTTATTTTCCACGCAATATTCAATGGAATCTTTATCACGAATAGAACCGCCGGGCTGAATAAACGAAGTGATGCCCGCTTCATGTCCCATCTTAACACAATCATTAAAAGGGAAAAATGCATCACTGGCCATAACGGCTCCATTCAAATCAAAATTAAACTGTTTCGCTTTTTCAACAGCCTGGCGCAAAGAATCAATACGGCTTGTTTGCCCGCAACCTTTACCAATCAATTGTTTATTTTTTACCAAAGCAATTGCATTACTCTTAAGATGTTTGCAGATAATATTTGCAAAACTTAAATCTTCTTTTTCAGCGGAAGTAGTTTCTCTTCCACCGGCTTCTTTCCATTCTGTAAAATTGCCTTCATCTGTAGCCTGTATCAATACCCCATTCAAAAGAGAGCGGTGCATTTCTTTTGACTTTTGACTTTTAACTTTTGACTTTAAAAGAATCCTGTTCTTTTTAGATTTTAAAACAGTCAAAGCATCTTCATCAAATGAAGGAGCAATCAGTACTTCAAAAAATATTTCGTTGATTGCATCGGCTGTTGCTTTATCAATTGTTCCGTTACAAACCAATACGCCACCAAAAGCAGATTCAGGGTCACCTGCCAATGCAGCATCCCAACTTTCTTTTACAGAAGTTCGTTTTGCAACGCCGCATACATTGGTATGTTTAATGATTGCAAATACAGCCTCCCTGCCCTCCGATGGAGGGTTCTGGAATTCTCCGATTAATTGATAAGCTGCATCCACGTCAACAAGATTATTATATGAAAGTTCTTTACCATTTAATTGTTCAAAAATCTCACCCAGGTTACCAAAGAAAGCGGCTTTCTGATGCGGATTTTCTCCGTACCGCATTATTTTTTCTTCTTTATTAAATGGCGTGACTACCGAGAGCTGATGAAAATAATTTGATATTGCTGTATCATATGCTGTACATACATCAAATGCTTTAATGGCAAATTGTCGTCTTTGCTCAAGGCTTGTTTCACCTTTTTGTTCGTTTAAAATTTTTTCCAATAAAGCATAGTCAGCTTTACTGGCAACAACAGTTACATCTTTATGATTTTTTGCTGCACCGCGCAGCATAGATGGGCCACCGATATCAATTTTTTCTATAATCGCTTTTTCATCAATCGTTGAAGCAACGGTTTCTTCAAAAGGGTAGAGATCCACAATCACCAAATCAATTTCAGGAATATTGAATTGCTTCATTTCCTGCACATGTGTTTCATCATCCCGTTTTCCCAATATGCCACCAAACACCGAAGGATGCAAAGTCTTTACCCTGCCACCCAAAATTGAAGGATACGAAGTAAGATTTTCAACAGGAATAACTTTTACACCCAATTTTTCAATAAAAGTTTGAGTGCCACCGGTAGAATAAATGGTAACACCAAGTTCAGATAACAATTTTACAATGGGCTCAAGGCCATCTTTGTAAAAAACAGAGATGAGGGCAGACTGAATTTTTTTGTTCATTTTGTTTGAAGATGTTGAATAAGTATGCCATCCGCCAATGGCGGATGGCATACGTTAGAATTGCGTTGCAAATCTAAATCAATTCAGCTTCATCACAAAAGCTCCTTTTTCATTTACATCATGATAAGGAATATGTAGTGAGTCGCAATCTTTTTTCCAGTAGCTCATTTTCCACGTGGGTACGGAACCATCAAATACTGCTTGCTTAATTAAAAATGTTTCTGCCAGTTTTTTAAAATAAAGTTTGGGATTTCCTGAAATTATCAACAAGTCAAGTGCTTGTTTTTCTGAAGCGGGTTTATAGTAAGTTGTTTCATCAAGAATTAATATTCTTTTATCATTAAACTGTATCCTGGTTTTATCCTGAAAATATTTTTTAAAATTCAGTCCCGCTTCAACCCGGTTCAAAACCCTTGATGGCTTGATATGAAAGTTGCGGATAAAATCATCTGCCAGTAAATCTGTATCGCCTGAAAAAAAATAATTCCTGCCATCTATAATATCTATAGCTTGTTTCTGCGGCACATTATAGACAATTACCTTCTGCTGATTGTTTGCTTCGATAAAAGAAAAAGATCGCAGACCGAAGAAAATAAGTAAAGCAGCCAATCCATATTTGAAAACGGTTTTATTTTTTTCAAGCAACCAATAACCAAAACCAGCAACGGATGCTAATAAAAAAATTGCCTGGGGAATTGTTATCTGCAAAGCATCCCACAAAGCAAAAGGAAGCATTTCAATTCTTTCCACATAACTATTCATACTCCAGATCAGCCAGGACAATATTTTGCCAATAAAGGCCGCAATCACCGGAATAAAAAAGAAAATACATAGCACGATTTCTCCCAACAGAATTAAACTTGATAATGGCACCGCAACAAAATTTGTCAATAAAAAATAATTCGGAAACTGGTGGAAATGATAAATGCTGATGGGCAAAGTAAGAATCTGAGCCGCCAGTGTTAGTGCATTCAACTTCCAGATAAAATCTAATATTTTATTTTTTACATAAAACCAATTGTAAATCGGCAGCATAAAAATGACAATGCTCAATACAGCAGTGTATGAAAGTTGAAAGCCAACATCCCAAAGCCAGTACGGATTATAACAAAGCAATAGAAATGCAGAAAAAGCAAGTGTATTATAAATTGAAGATTTTCTCGTCAGCGATTCGCCGAGTACAATGCAGGTAAACATAACTGCCGAACGAATGATGGAAGGTTGTGCGCCTGCTAATAAACTAAATAACCAAAGACCGGCGATTATGATTGCCGGCCTCAACCATTTTACATTTTTTCTTTTTTTTAAAATAAACGTTACCTGGAGTAATAGCCAATAAATTAATCCAAGATGCAAACCTGAAATGGCGATGACATGCACAACTCCGGTATTTGAATACGACTGTACCAAAGTTTTATCCAAATCATCTTTATAACCAATCAGCAGTGCTTCTGCCAATCCTAATTCTTTCTCTCCTTTTATATTGTTGCGAAGAATTTTTAAAACTTTTTCACGACTGGCAAAAATGAATTCATTAAAACGGGTTTTATTTTCGCCGGCTAAAAGTTCAAATTCATTTTCTTTTAAATAAACCTGGTGTGTAATGCCCTTGAATAATGAATATCGTTTATAATCAAAACCGCCGGGATTTCCGGAGTTTTTAATTTCCTGCAACGGTTTTGAAAAAACAATTTGCGAACCATATTCCAGATTTGCTGTACTGCTGTCTTTTTTAAAATAGAGAATAATCGACCCTTTTGTTTTTATGGATGAATCATTTTGTACAATAAATTCAACTGATGCATTAGCTTTATACGACTTTGTTTTTTCAATTGGATGCTCAAGCAGCGTTACAATCAATGCTGTTTGAGGTGTATAAACTTTACCAAACCAGATTTCATCATGTTGAATATTTTTATACCAGGTCAGTAAACCTCCAATCGAAATAAATAGAACTGTAACTGCAATGCCATTGATGGCCGAGAGTTTATATTTTTCAAAAAATGGAATAAAGAAAAAAGACATGATACTGATGAGTGAAACAGTAAGTAATATCCAAAGGATTTTTATTTCAATTTGTAAATGCCATTGCAAAACAATACCTGCCATAAAAGGAATCAGCAATCGGAAGAAGGGTGCTTTTTTCCAGATATGAATTATAGGCAATGACATTTGGAAAAGGTAAACACTGGAATTACATGAAACAATACCACTTTCGGAGTATTTTCCAGAGCTTCGTATCTTTCAGCATTCAAATTTTATATGAAAAAAATACTGCTTATCCCCGCTTTACTATTAACAGTCAATCTTTTTTCCCAAACCCTTCAGCAATTAAATGCAAAAAGAGTGGGCCTGCCCAATGGTTGGAGCCTTTCTCCGGTTGGCAAAAGTTTACCCTTGGGTGATTTGCCTTTAAACATGGCCGTATCTCCATCCAAAAAAATTATTGCAGTTACTAACAACGGTCAGAGTGTTCAATCACTTCAATTGATAGATGCCGTAAACGACAAACTGCTTTCAACTGTCGAAATAAAAAAAGCCTGGTATGGCTTAAAATTTTCTGCTGATGGAAAATTTCTGTATGCTTCGGGCGGGCACGATAATATGATTTTAAAATATGCAGTGATAAATAATACACTTGTTTTAAGTGACAGCATTATTCTTGGAAAAAAATGGCCAAATAAAATCGGACCTGCCGGCATAGAAATAAATGACGCCACTAAAACAATGTATGTGGTAACACGAGATGATAGTTCACTTTATATAGTTGATTTAACAACAAAAAATAGTAAGCAAAAAATAAAATTAGGTGGCGAAGCATACACCTGCCTTCTTTCTCCTGATAAAAAGAAACTTTATATCAGTTGCTGGGGATGTGACAGAGTAATTATTTTCAGAACAGATACTAAAACCAGCAGTGAAATAAAAGTCGGCGACAATCCAAACGAACTTTTATTAAGTAAAAATGGGAAATATCTTTTTGTTGCCAATGCAAATGATAATTCTGTTTCGGTAATTAATACAACAGAAAATAAAGTTATTGAAACACTAAACGCAGCATTGTTTCCGGATGCTCCTCCCGGCTCTACATCAAACGGGCTTGCTTTAAACGCTGATGAAAAAACATTATATGTAGCCAATGCTGATAATAATTGCCTCGCTGTTTTTGATGTAAGTAATAAAGGGTTTAGTAAAAGCAAAGGATTTGTTCCGGTAGGTTGGTATCCTACCAATGTGAAAGTGGTTGGTAAAAAAATATTTGTTACCAACGGAAAAGGATTTTCATCCAAACCCAATGCAAAAGGGCCCGACCCGAGTAATAAGCTGGAAGAAGTGGATTATCAGAAAGCAGTTTATAATAAAAACAGAAGTCAGACTGAATATATAGGGGGATTGTTCAAAGGAACGATGAGCATCATCAACGAACCAACAGAAAAACAGCTCAGCATTTTTTCACAAGCGGTTTATAAAAACACAGCTTATAAAAAAGAACAGGAAACAATTGCTAATGGAGAAGCGGGCAATCCCATACCAATGAAAGTGGGAGATAAGTCGCCAATCAAATATGTTTTTTATGTGATAAAAGAAAACAGAACTTATGACCAGGTGCTGAGTGATGTGCCCGGGGGGAATGGCGATACGAGTTTATTATTATTTGGGGAACGCATCACACCCAATCAACATAAGTTGGTAAAGGATTTTGTTTTGCTCGATAATTTTTATGTGGATGGGGAAGTAAGTGCCGATGGGCATAACTGGACTATGGGAGCCTATGCAAATGATTTTTTAGAGAAAAACTGGCCAACGGATTATGGTGGCAGAGGTGGATCTTATAGTGCAGAAGGAAGAAGAGAAATAGCAAATAATAAAGGAGGCTTTATCTGGAATCAATGTAAAAAAGCTGGAGTGAGTTACCGGTCGTATGGTGAGTTTGTTGATGGTGCCAG